>NZ_JAZAQP010000035.1:0-68277 GCF_036231725.1 Pseudomonas sp. JH-2
GCCTCCACCTACCTGATCGACCAGTCCAAGCAGCGCCTGGAGCGCCTGGGCTACTTCAAGACGGTCAACGTCGAGACGCCGGCGGTGCCCGGCACCGACGACCAGGTGGACGTCAACTACAGCGTCGAGGAACAGGCCTCCGGCTCGATCAGCGCCAGCGTCGGCTTCTCCCAGAGTTCCGGGCTGATCCTCGGCGGCTCCATCAGCCAGAGCAACTTCCTCGGCACCGGCAACTACACCAGCATCGGCCTGACCCGCTCGGACTACCAGACCAAGTACAACTTCGGCTTCACCAACCCCTACTTCACCAGCGACGGCGTCAGCCTGGGCTACAACCTGTTCTACCGCAGCACCGACTACAGCAAGTACTACGACGACGATGACGAGGTGTCGTACTACTCCATCGACAGCTTCGGCGCCGGCGTCAGCATCGGCTACCCGATCAGCGAGACCTCGCGCCTGACCTATGGCCTGACCCTGCAGCACGACGACATCACCCCGGGCACCTACAGCGCCGACGAGATCTACGACTTCATCTCCCGCGAGGGCAGTACCTTCAACAACCTCAAGGCCTCCATCGGCTGGTCCGAATCCACCCTGAACAAGGGCGTGATGGCCACCCGCGGACATTCCCAGAGCCTCACGCTGATGGCCACGGTGCCGGGCAGCGACCTGAGCTTCTACAAGGTCGACTACAGCGCCCAGGCCTTCCTGCCGGTGAGCGACCGCACCGCCATCCGCCTGCACACCCAGCTGGGCTACGGCAACGGCTACGGCTCCACCGACGGCCTGCCGTTCTACGAGAACTACACCGCCGGCGGCCTGAGCTCGGTGCGCGGCTTCAAGGACGGCACCCTGGGCCCGCGCAGCACCCCGGCCACCGGCGACTACGCCAGCGCAGGCCAGGCCTACTATTCCGACCGCGACGCGGAAGTGTTCGGCGGCAACATCCTCATCACCGGCGGTGTCGAGTACCTGTTCCCGCTGCCCTTCATCAAGGACCAGAGCCAGCTGCGCAGCACGCTGTTCTGGGACACCGGCAGCGTCTTCGCCGACAAGTGCTACCTGTCCACCACCCAGGGCTGCGGCAGCGTCAGCCTCGACCAGATGGCCATGTCCATGGGCGTCGGCCTGACCTGGCAGAGCCCGCTGGGCCCGCTGAGCTTCAGCCTGGCCACGCCGCTGAAGAAGCCCGACGGCGCCGAGACCGAGGTGTTCCAGTTCTCCCTCGGGCAGACCTTCTGAGCCCGGAATTACCCGCCTTTACCCTGGCTTAACCCAAGTTCACAGTCGCCCTCCCTATGCTGGCGGCACCTGTTCCGGCGGCCCCGCGGCCGCCGCCCTGCCACTCGACCCCGGGGACGACCATGGGCCAGACCGACCACGGCGCGCTGCGCGAGGAAGTACCGCTGCAACTGCTGCACGACGTGCAGCAGCAGCTGCAACGCATCCTCGGCGCGCACTTCACCGCCACCCTCGCCGCCGCCGGCGGGCACGGCGGCGCCAGCCACTACCAGCTGTGCATCCGCCACCACCCCAGCGACCTGTCGCTGGAGCACCGCGGCAGCGTGGCGCCGCCCTTCATCGAGGAACTCTTCGCCCTGGCCTGGCGCATGAAGGCCATGCTCGAATCCGCCGAACTGCAATCCATGGACGAACCCGGCCCGGTGCGGCGCCTGGCCTGGATCAGCGAACTGACCTGCCCCGCCGAGCTGCGACGGGTGGCCGCCAGCCTCTACCCCGCGGCGCGGGTGTTGAGGTGTTCTTCCCGGGGGTAAACCGATGTACCGATGCCCAAGAACCGGGTACCAGCGGAGAGCCCGGTGCGGTCGATGGGCCAATCGCGGACGAAGTCCGCTCCTACGGCCGTGCCTCCCGGCGACGGCTGTCCGGCATGGGCGGGCAATCCGGCGTCAACCTGTAGGAGCGGATCTTATCCGCGAATCGCGCCGATGCTCCCAGCCATCGCGGACGGAGTCCGCTCCTACGCTGCCTGACCGGCCGCGTTCCACTTCCAGGCGGTTGCGGCCGTCGGCCTTGGCGCGGTACAGGGCGCGGTCGGCGGCGTTCACCAGTTGCCATTCCTGGCCGCCGGCCGCCCTGGCCGGGGCGGTGGCCAGGCCGAGGCTGGCGGTGACCGCGCCGAAGGGGCTTTCGCGGTGTTCCAGGCGCTCGGCCGCCAGGCGTTGCAGGAAGCCGCGGGCCACCGCTTCGGCGCCGGCGCCGTCGGTGCTGGGCAGGATCACCGCCAGTTCCTCGCCGCCGTAGCGCGCCACCAGGTCGCCCGGGCGGCGCACGCAGGCGCTGAGCAGCCCGGCCACCACCTTCAGGCAGTCGTCGCCGGCCTGGTGGCCGTAGCTGTCGTTGTAGCGCTTGAAGTGGTCGATATCGATCAGCAGCAGCGACAGCGGCGCGCCTTCGCGGGCGCAGCGGCGGGCCTCGGTGGCCAGGGTCTCGTCGAAGCAGCGGCGGTTGGCCAGGCCGGTCAGCGCGTCCTGGGTGGCCAGCACGCGCAGCTGGTCGTTGGCCCGCAGCAGTTCCTCGCGGGCGCTGGCGAGCTGGCGGCTGGTGCGGGTGCGCCGGCGGATGCCGATGAGCAGGCGCTGGCCGGTCAGGCCGAGCACCGCCAGCAGCGCCAGGGCGATGCCGGCACTGAGCTCGGCCTGGGTGCGCCAATCCTGCAGGACCTCCTCCTTGCTCAGCGCCACCGTGGTCACCAGCGGATAGTGGTCGTTGCGGCGAAACACGTAGAGCCGCTCCACGCCGTCCAGGCGCGAGGTGGCGCTGGCGCTGCCGGAGTCGGCGTGGCGCAGGTAGTCGGTGAACAGCGGCGAGTCCGACAGGTCGCGGCCCATGTCGGCCTCGCGGAAGGGATGGCGCACCAGCAGCTGGCCGTTGTCGCGGGTCAGGCTCATGGCGCCGTGGCGGCCGATGTCGAGCCGGCCGAACAGGCCGAGGAAGTTCTCGATGCTCAGGGTCGCCACCACCACGCCGGCGAAGCTTCCGTCCGGGCGGTCGAGGCGGCGGCTGACGGTGATCACCCACTGGCCGGTGGAGCGGCTGCGGATCGGCGGGCCGATGAAGATGTCCCGCGAGGGGTCGTCGCGGTGGTGGATGAAGAAGGCGCGGTCCGCGCTGCTCGCCCCCGGCGGGACGCTGCCGCTGGACACCAGCAGCCAGCGGCCACGCGCGTCGAACAGGGAAATGCCGAGCACCTGGCTGAGCACCTTCTGCTGGCGCCCCAGCAACCCCTGCAGGTGTTCCAGCTGCAGGGGCCCCAGGCCATCGCTCTCGATGCGGTCGGCCAGGTCCAGCAGCAGCACCTCGCACTGGCGGATGACACCCTCGGTGTAGGAGTCCAGCGCCTGGGTGAGGTTGAGCATGTCGGTGTTGACGTCACGCAGGGTGCGCTCGCGCGAGGACCAGGTCTGCCAGGCGGTCAGCAGTGCCAGGGAGACGCAGATCATGAACAGCAGGAGGGACGCTACGCGGGTATCACGCTTCACGGCATCACGGGCTCAACACGGGGAAAACCGTTGCCGGACGGCGCGGCCCCCTGTCGGGACCGGCACCGGCGATCGGGCGCAGCCGTCTGCGCGCCGGGTATTCTAGCCCGCTGGTGCGAATCCGCCCATGACCGGTCGGTCACGCCGGCGCATCGAGCAAGGCGCTGAGCACCGCGCGCAGCTTGCCCGGTTTCACCGGCTTGTTCAGCAGCGGGATGCCCAGGCGCTGCAGGGCGCGGCGGCAGTCGTCGCTGCGGTCGGCGCTGATCATCACCGCAGGGATCTCGCGGCCGTAGTGGCGGCGCAGGTCGCGCACCAGCTCGCAGCCGGTGGCGCCGTGGTCCAGGTGGTAGTCGGCGAGTATCGCCTCCGGCGGCCGCGGCCCGAGCAGCGCCAGGGCGGCGTCGCGGTCGGTGGCGGTGAGCACCTCGCAACCCCACTGGCCGAGCAGCGCGGCCATGCTGAAGAGGATCGAGGTCTCGTTGTCCACCACCAGCAGGCGCCGGCCCGGCAGCGGGTCGCCGGTGCTCGGGCGCGGCGCGGCATCGCCGCTGGCGCGCGGCGGCAGGGCCTCGGCCAGGGGCACTTCGAGGGCGAACAGCGAGCCGCGCCCGGGCACCGAGCGCACCTGCACCGCGCAGCCGAGCAGCCCGGCGATGCGGTCGACGATGGCCAGGCCCAGGCCCACGCCCTGGCGCTCGGCGGCGCGGCCGGCGTCGAGCTGGTTGAATTCGAGGAAGATCGCCTGCAGCTGGTCTGCCGGGATGCCGCGGCCGGTGTCCCACACTTCCAGGCGCACGCTGGCACCGCGCCGCCGCGCGGCCAGCAGCACGCCACCACGGCCGGTGTAGCGGCAGGCGTTGCTGAGGAAGTTGCGCAGGATGCGCGACAGCAGGCGGGCGTCGGTGCGCACCGACAGGTTGGGGATGCGCACCCGCAGTTGCAGGCCGGACGACAGCGCCACGCTTTCGAACTCCGAGGCCAGCGGGCCGAGCAGTTCGTCCAGGCCGTGCACGTCCAGGTCCGGGCGGATCGCGCTCTGGTCCAGGCGGGCGATCTCCAGCAGGTCGGTCAGCAGGTTCTCGGCGCCTTCCAGGGCCTGGTGGGTGCGCTCCACCAGTTGCTGCTCGGCGCCCGGCAGCTGCCGCTCGCGCAGGGTGGCCACCAGCAGCCGCGCGGCGTTGAGCGGCTGCAGCAGGTCGTGGCTGGCCGCCGCCAGGTACTTGTCCTTGCTGCGGTTGGCCGCCTCGGCGGCGTCGCGCGCCTCGCGCAGCTGCTGGTTCAGCGCTTCCAGCTCGCCGGTGCGTTCGGCCACTCGCTGCTCCAGCTCCTCGTTCAGGGTCTGCAGGCGCTGCTGGGCCAGGATGCGCTCGGTGATGTCGGCGACGAAGCCTTCCACCAGGCCCTCTTCGTCGGGCTTGAGCAGCAGGTTCATGAGCACGTCGACGTGGCTGCCGTCCTTGCGCAGCAGGCGCGTCTCGTAGCCGAACAGCCCGCCCTGCTCGCGCAGCAGGTCGCGGATGCGGCGCATCTCCGCCTCGCCGCCGGCGAACAGCTGGGTCGCCATGTCCTGCAGGTTCCACAGCACCTGCTGCGGGTCGGCGTAGCCGAGCATCCGCGCCAGGGCCGGGTTGGCCGCGCGCAGGCCGTCACTGAGGCTGGCCTGGAAGATGCCGTGCACGGCGTGCTCGAACAGCCACTTGTAGCGGTTGCGCTCGGTTTCCAGTTCCTCCAGGCGCGCCAGCAGCTCGGGGTAGTGGCTCTTGCGCGTGGAGTGGCTGCCCAGGCCGAGCAGCGCCGCCAGGGCGTCCTGCTGGGGCTCAGAGGGCCTCGCCATAGACCACCTCGACGTCGCGCTGGCTGGACTCGCGCGGGTTGGTGAGGATGCACGGGTCCTGCATGGCGTGGCGCGACAGGAAGGGGATGTCGGAGATGCCCACGCCGTGCGGGCCGAGGGTCTCGTGGAAGCCCACGGCGCGCTTGAGGGCGATCAGGTGCTCGACCAGGCGCTGGCGGATCTGCGCGTGGGTCAGGCCGCGGCAGTCGATGCCGAAGGTCTCGGCGATCACCTTGAAGCGCTCGGGCGCGGCGTTGTAGTTGAAGGCCACCACGTGCTCCACCAGCACCGCGTTGCACAGCCCGTGGGGCAGGTCGAGGTAGCCGCCCAGGCTGTGGGACATGGCGTGCACCGCGCCGAGGATGGCGTTGGAGAAGGCCAGCCCGGCCTGCATGCTGCCGAGCATGATCTTCTCGCGCAGGGCGATGTCGTCGGGGTTGGCGATCATCTGCACCAGGTTGCCGTCGATCAGGCGCATGGCCTCCAGCGCGTGGCTGTCGGTGAGCGGGCCGTGGCCGGTGGAGACGAAGGCCTCGATGGCGTGCACCAGGGCGTCGATGCCGGTGCAGGCGGAGAGGAAGCGGTCCATGCTCAGGGTGGTTTCCGGGTCGATCAGCGACACGTCGGGCACCACCGCCTTGCTCACCACCGAGAACTTCATGCGCTCGTCCTGGTTGGAGATGATGACGAACTGCGAGACGTCGGCCGAGGTGCCGGCGGTGGTGGGGATGAGGATCAGCGGCGGGCTGGGCACGCGCAGCTTGTCCACGCCTTCGAACTCGAGGATGTTGCGGCCGTGGGCGGCGACGATGCCGATGCCCTTGGCGCAGTCCATGGGGCTGCCGCCGCCGACCGCGACTATCACGTTGCAGCCTTCGCTGCGGTACAGCTCGGCGCCGCGCATCACTTCTTCCACGCGCGGGTTGGGGGATACGTCGGTGTACAGGCAGTGCTCGATGCCCTGCCCGGCCAGGCTGGCCTGCACGTCGGCCACCCAGCCGGCGGCGAGCACGCCGGGGTCGGACACCAGCAGCACCTTGCGGGCGCCGAAGGTCTTGGCGTAGTTGGCGACGGTATGCCGGCAGCCGGCACCGAAGATGATCTCTGGCGAGACGAATTTGCGCAGCAGGCTGAGGTCGTGGCTCATGGGGTGCTTGTTCTTGTTATGAAATGTTTCCGCGAGCCTACTGCATCCGCCGGCGATTGCAATCCGACCTTGGCGACCGTCAGCCGCCCAGCAGCGCACGGTAGAAGCGCCACTCGGCATCCAGCGCGTGGGCCAGGTTGGCCGCCTGTCGGAAGCCGTGGCGCTCGCCGGGGTACAGGTGGCATTCCACGGCCAGGCCGCGCTGGCGCAGGCTGGCGACCATGGCGCGGGTCTGCTCGGGCACCACCACCGCGTCCAGCTCGCCCTGGAAGAAGATCACCGGCGCCTGGATGCGCGCGGCGTGCAGCAGCGGCGTGCGCGCCCGGTAGCGGCGGGCGTCGCGTTGCGGGTCGCCGATCAGCCAGTCGAGGTAGTCGGCCTCGAACTTGTGCGTCACCCGCCCCAGCGCCAGCGGGTCGCTGACGCCATAGAGGCTGGCGCCGCCGCGGAAACCGCCGACGAAGGCCAGGGCGCAGAGCGCGCTGTAGCCGCCGGCGCTGGCGCCGCGGACGAACACCCGCTGGCGGTCGATCTGCCCGTCGGCGGCCAGCCGCACCACCGCCGCCCAGATGTCCTGCACCTCCACCCTGCCCCATTCGCCGCGCAGCCGCTCGCGGTAGGCGCGGCCGAAGTTGGCGCTGCCGCGGTGGTTGAGGTCGGCCACGGCGAAGCCGCGCTGGGTCCAGAACTGGATGCGCGCATCGAACACCGGGTAGCAGGCCGAGGTCGGCCCGCCATGCAGGAACACCACCAGCGGCGGCCGCCGCCCCGCCGGGCCGCGGCACTGGGCATTGCGCGGCGGGTAGAAGAAGCCGTGGCCGCGCTCGTTGCCGGCCACCGGGTAGGCGAAGGGCTGCGGGCGCGACAGCTCGGCCTCCTGCAGCGGGCACTCGCCGCCGCAGAGCAGCTGTACGTGGCCATCGTCGCGGCCGATGGCCAGCACCGCCGGCAGGCGGTCCTCGGCGGCGGCGATGCAATAGAAATGCGTGGCGTCGGCGGCCAGGGCGCGGAAGCGCGAGAAGTCCGGGGCCAGGCGCCGTTCGCCGCCCTCGGCAGCGCGCAGGACCAGCAGCCCGCGGCCTTCCTCGAAGCGGCTCAGCAGCATTTCGCCGCCGGGCAAGGGCAGGTAGCTGCGCCCGCCCAGTTGCCAGGGCGCCGGGGCATGGTCGGCGGCGGCGAAGGCACCGGCTTGTCCATCCTCGACCTCGGGGCGCCACCAGCCGCTGTGGTCGCTCAGCCAGTGCAGGCTGCCCTGGCCGTCGAAGCGCGGTTGCTGGATCGACTCGCCGCCGCCCTCGCCCGCCAGGCAGCGGCGCAGGCCGTCCTGCAGCAGGCACAGGCGGGTCGCGGTCCAGGGTTGTTGCGGGCGGTCCCATTCCACCCAGGCGATGCGCGCCCCGTCGGGCGCGGCTACCGGCGCGGCGTAGAAGTCCGCGCCCTCGGCGACGACCTGGCGCGCGCCGTCGGCCGCCAGGCGCACGATGCGGTGCACCACCGCGTCGCCCTCGCGGCTTTCCTCCACCGCCAGCAGCGCGTTCCAGGCCGCCACGTAGTGCAGGTCGCCATAGCGGCATTGCGGCCGCGCCGTCAGTTGCCGGGGCGGCTCGCCGAAGCGCAGCCAGCGCACCTGCTGGTCGCCCTCCTCCACCCAGGCCGCGCCGTCGGCGGTGGCGCAGCAGGCGCCGCCGCCGTACTCGTAGACGCGGCTGCGCGCCGAGGCACCGGGCGGCGTCAGCTCCCGCAGCTCGCCGGCGCGCCACAGGTACAGGCGGCAGCGTGCGCTGCGCGGCTCGAACGCCAGCCACAGCAGCCCGCCATGGGCCGCGTGCAGTTCGGCGAAGTCGCGCCCCGCCGCCACCGCGCGCTCGGCGCTCCAGGCGCTGGGCCAGTCGCCGTAGGCCAGGCTGCGCACCCTCAGGCCTTGCAGATCAGCTGCGAGGCACGCTGGTTGCGCCAGGTGAGCTGGTCCAGGCCCTGCGGCGCTTCCTCGGCCTGGCGCCGGGCGTCGAGGATCAGCCCGTGGTGCTCCGACTTGGCGCACACCGGGTCGGTGGCGTCGGCATTGCCGGTGAGCATGTAGGCCTGGCAGCGGCAGCCGCCGTGGTCGCGCTCCTTCTCCGAGCAGGAGCGGCACGGCTCGGGCATCCAGGCATCGCCGCGGTAGCGGTTGAAGCCGAAGGACTCGTACCAGATGTGCTGCAGGCTGTGCTCGCGCACGTTGGGGAACTTGACCGGCAACTGCCGCGCGCTGTGGCACGGCAGCGCGGTGCCGTCGGGGGTGACGTCGAGGAACACGCTGGCCCAGCCGCCCATGCAGGCCTTGGGCCGCTCCTCGTAGTAGTCCGGGGTGACGAAGATCAGCTTGCAGGGGTTGCCGGCGGCGGCCAGGCGCTCGCGGTATTCGTTGGTGATGCGCTCGGCGCGCTCCAGCTGCGCGCGGGTGGGCAACAGGCCGGCGCGGTTGAGTTCGGCCCAGCCGTAGAACTGGCAGGTGGCGAGTTCGACGAAGTCCGCCTCCAGTTCGATGCACAGCTCGATGATGCGCCCGATGTTGTCGATGTTGTGCCGGTGGGTGACGAAGTTGAGCACCATCGGGTAGCCGTGGGCCTTCACCGCGCGGGCCATGGCCAGCTTCTGGGCGAAGGCCTTGCGCGAGCCGGCGAGCAGGTTGTTCACCTCCTCGTCGGCGGCCTGGAAGCTGATCTGGATGTGGTCCAGCCCGGCCTCGGCGAACTGCGCCAGGCGCGCCTCTGTCAGGCCGATGCCGGAGGTGATCAGGTTGGTGTAGAAGCCCAGCCCGCGGGCCGCGCCGATCAGTTCGGCGAGGTCCTGGCGCAGCAGCGGCTCGCCGCCGGAGAAGCCCAGTTGCGCGGCGCCCAGCTCGCGTGCCTGGCGGAACACCTCGATCCACTCGGCGGTGGAAAGCTCGCCGCCCTGTTTGGCGAAGTCCAGCGGGTTGGAGCAGTACGGGCACTGCAGCGGGCAGCGGTAGGTCAGCTCGGCCAGCAGCCACAGCGGCGGGCCGGCGCCTTCAGTGCAGCTCGATCCAGAATTGCGCATGGGCCACCTCGAGGAACGCCAGGATGTCTTCGTCGATGCCCGGCACGCCGGGGAAGCTCTTGCTCAGCTCGGCGATGATCGCCGCCACGTCGCGTTGGCCATCGACGCGCTGGAGGATTTCCCCGGCGCTGTCGTTGAGCTTGACCATGCCTTCGGGGTAGAGCAGCACGTGGCAACCCTGGGCCGGCTCGAACTGCAGGCGGAAGCCGCGGCGGATGCGCGGCACGCTGTCCAGCGAGGGCAGGCTCATCACAGCAGCCCCCGGTGCCAGATGCGCTCGCGGGTGACCGTGTGGTAAGGCGGGCGCTCCAGCTCGTAGGCCATGCTCATGGCGTCGAGCATGCTCCAGAGCACGTCGAGCTTGAACTGCAGGATCTCCAGCATGCGTTCCTGGGCCTCGCGGGTGCGGTAGTGCCCGAGGGTGATGCGCAGGCCGTGCTCGACGTCGCGGCGCGCCTGGGACAGGCGGCTGCGGAAGTAGTCGTAGCCGGCCGCGTCTATCCACGGGTAGTGCTGCGGCCAGGCGTCCAGCCGCGACTGGTGGATATGCGGGGCGAACAGCTCGGTCAGCGAGCTGCTGGCGGCCTCCTGCCAGCTGGCGCGGCGGGCGAAGTTGACGTAGGCGTCCACCGCGAAGCGCACGCCGGGCAGCACCAGTTCCTGGGACAGCACCTGCTCGCGCTCCAGCCCCACCGCCTCGGCCAGGCGCAGCCAGGCCTCGATGCCGCCGGGCTCGCCGGGACGGCCGTCGTGGTCGAGGATGCGCTGCACCCACTCGCGGCGGGTGTCGCGGTCCGGGCAGTTGGCCAGGATGGCGGCGTCCTTCAGCGGGATGTTCAGCTGGTAGTAGAAGCGGTTGGCCACCCAGCCCTGGATCTGCTCGCGGGTGGAGCGGCCCTCGTACATGGCCACGTGGAACGGGTGGTGGATGTGGTAGCAGGCGCCCTTGGCGCGCAGCGCCTGCTCGAATTCGGCGGGGCTCATGGCGGCGTTCATCGCGTACTCCCTCTACAGGTGGATGGCCATGCCGTCCCAGGCCACTTCGACGCCGCGGGCGTCCAGCTGGGCGCGCTCGGGCGAGGCCGGGTCGAGGATGGGGTTGGTGTTGTTGATGTGGATGAGCACCTTGCGCGGCCCGGGCACGCCGTCCAGCACTTCGAGCATGCCGCCGGGGCCGCTCTGGGCCAGGTGGCCCATCTCGCTGCCGAGCTTGTCGCCCACCTCGCAGCGGCGCATCTCGTCGTCGCGCCACAGGGTGCCGTCCACCAGCAGGCAGTCGGCGCGGCGCATCCAGCCCAGCAGGGCGTCGTCCACCTGGCCCAGGCCGGGGGCGTAGAACAGCTTGCCGCCGCTGCCCAGGTCCTCGACGAACAGGCCGATGTTGTCGCCCGGGTGCGGGTCGTGGCGGTGCGGCGAATACGGCGGCGCGGCGCTGCGCAGGGGGATGGCGGTGAAGCGCAGGTTCGGGCAGGCGGGAACGCTGAAGGGTGCGCCGTCCAGCTCGATCAGGTGGTGGCGCAGGCCGCCGTTCCAGTGCTGCAGCATGCTGAACAGCGGGAAGCCGGTGGAGAGGTCCTGGTGGACCATGCGCGTGCACCAGACGTCGTGCGGGCAGCCCTCGCGCAGGCTGAGCAGGCCGGTGCAGTGGTCGATCTGGCTGTCCAGCAGGAGGATGCCGGCGATGGCCGTGTCGCGGACCTTGCGTGCCGGCTGCAGGGCCGGGAAGGCGGCGAGCTGGGCGCGGATGTCGGGCGAGGCGTTGCAGAGGATCCAGCGCTCGCCATCGTCGGACAGGGCGATGGAGGATTGCGTGCGCGGTTGCGCCAGCACCTGGCCGGTGCGCACGCCATGGCAGTTGCGGCAGTTGCAGTTCCACTGCGGGAAGCCGCCACCGGCGGCCGAACCGAGAATACGGATGTGCATGACAGTGCCCCGTGGGCAGGGGCCCCGGAAGACCGGGGCCGGGTGGATCAGCGGTTGGCGAAGTACAGGGTCACTTCGAAGCCAAGGCGCAGGTCGGTGAAGCTAGGCTTGGTCCACATGGGTCTGTCCTCTTCTTGTTGGCCGGCGATTCCGGCAGGTCGAGTTAAACACCGGGGGTGGGTCCTCCGAATGATACTTTCGAAGGAGTTTTCCCCCTGATTTGGTAGGGAGGGGGGGACGGCTTTTTTGTGGATGTGCCTCCCGGTTGCAGGGGTGCGAGTGTTGATGCCGTTCCCTCTCCCTAACCCTCTCCCTGAAGGGAGAGGGGACCGTTCGGCGTGCGCTGATATTTCCGCGTTAGCCGGCTTGCACCGAGCGACCGGCTGACACCAGATCCTCTCTCGGCACGGACTGGCCCCCTCTCCCTTCAGGGCGGGGCGCGCAGCCGAGGGCTGGGGAGAGGGAGCGGAGTCACACCAAGACACCGCGATCACCGCGAGGCACCCAAGCCTCCTCCCCCCAAAAACAAAAAACGCGGCCAAAGCCGCGCTCGACAGTCCCGCCGCGCCCGGAAGTGGGAGGGACGCACGGGTCGCCCACGGACGGGCGCATCGAAAAAAGGTGGCCCGGTGGAGCGCCGGGCGCGGGTGTTGAACACGCTTGCCGGAACCGGCCCGCGCCCCCGGATGGGGACGGGTTCGCGGGCGGCCGGCCTACCTCAGAAGAAGCCCAGCGGGTTGACGTCGTAGCTGACCAGCAGGTTCTTGGTCTGCTGGTAATGGTCGAGCATCATCTTGTGGGTCTCGCGGCCCACGCCGGATTTCTTGTAGCCACCGAAGGCGGCGTGCGCCGGGTACAGGTGGTAGCAGTTGGTCCACACGCGGCCGGCCTTGATGCCGCGGCCCATGCGCCAGGCGCGGTTGATGTCGCGGGTCCAGACGCCGGCGCCCAGGCCGAACTCGGTGTCGTTGGCGATGGCCAGGGCCTCGGCTTCGTCCCTGAAGGTGGTGACGCCCACCACCGGGCCGAAGATTTCCTCCTGGAACACGCGCATGCCGTTGTGGCCCTTCAGCAGCGTGGGCTGGATGTAGTAGCCGCTGGCGAGGTCGCCGGACAGGCGCTCGCTCTGGCCGCCGGCCAGCAGCTGGGCGCCCTCGTTCTGGGCGATGTCGAGGTAGGAGAGGATCTTCTCGTACTGCTGCTGCGAGGCCTGGGCGCCGACCATGGTCTCGGTGTCCAGCGGGTTGCCGCGCTTGATCTGGGCGATCTTCTTCTGCACCTCGGCCATGAACGGCTCGAAGATGGATTCCTGCACCAGCGCGCGGGACGGGCAGGTGCACACCTCGCCCTGGTTGAAGAAGGCCAGCACCAGGCCTTCGGCGGCCTTCTCGATGAAGCTCGGCTCGGCGCGCATGATGTCGTCGAAGAAGATGTTCGGGCTCTTGCCGCCCAGCTCCACGGTGGACGGGATGATGTTCTCCGCGGCGCAGTGGAGGATGTGCGAGCCCACCGGGGTGGAGCCGGTGAAGGCGATCTTGGCGATGCGCTTGCTGGTGGCCAGGGCCTGCCCCGCCTCCTTGCCGAAGCCCTGGACGATGTTGAGCACGCCCGGCGGCAGCAGGTCGCCGGCGATCTCGGCCAGCAGCATGATCGACAGCGGCGTCTGCTCGGCCGGCTTGAGCACGATGCAGTTGCCGGCGGCCAGGGCCGGGGCCAGCTTCCAGGCGGCCATCAGCAGCGGGAAGTTCCACGGGATGATCTGCCCGACCACGCCCAGCGGCTCGTGGATGTGGTAGGCCACGGTGCTGTCGTTGATCTCGGCGGCGCCGCCTTCCTGGGCGCGGATGCAGCCGGCGAAGTAGCGGAAGTGGTCGGCGGCCAGGGGCACGTCGGCGTTGAGCGTCTCGCGCACGGCCTTGCCGTTGTCCCAGGTCTCGGCCACGGCCAGCTGTTCCAGGTGTTGCTCGATGCGGTCGGCGATCTTCAGCAGGATCAGCGAGCGCTCCTGCACCGAAGTGCGGCCCCAGGCATCGGCGGCGGCATGGGCGGCGTCCAGCGCGCGCTCCACGTCCTCGGCGGTGGAACGGGGGAACTCGGCGATCGGCTGGCCGTTCACCGGCGAGGTGTTGGTGAAGTACTGGCCAAGCACCGGCGGCACGAATTCACCGCCGATGTAGTTGCCGTAGCGCGGCTTGAGGGTGACGACGGCACCGGGGGTTCCGGGTGGGGCGTAGATCATGGCGAAGCTCTCCTGTGGCGTCCCGGCGCACCAAGCCCGGGCCTTGCGGCGATCTTAGGCAGCGCCCGCGCCGGCCAGGAATGCGCCCATGGGCGTGAGGGGATAGTTATTTGGTAGTAGAGGGGGGTGTTCGTAGGAGCGAGCTTGCTCGCGAATGGCGTTAGCCGGCGGTATTGGCGTTTGGGGTTGCTCCGCGCCCTCTCCCCAGCCCTCTCCCTGAAGGGAGAGGGGGCTAGTCCGTGCCGAGAAGGGCTCTGGTTTCAGCCGGAGACTCGATGCAAGCCGGCTAACATCGAAATATCAGCACACGCCGAACGGTCCCCTCTCCCTTCAGGGAGAGGGTTAGGGAGAGGGAACGGCGTCAGTGCTTGCACCGCAGCCGCCGGGAGCCACCGTTCGCGAGCAAGCTCGCTCCTACAAAAAGCAAAAAGCCAAAAAGCCAAGGGCCGGCACCCGGCCAGCCCCCTGCCCTCACCCCAGCGAACTCAGCGCTTGCTCACCAGGTCCTTCGGCAGCTTGAAGGTCCAGATCATCCCGCCCTGGTCCAGGTCCTTGATGCGCTTGGCCACCTCGCCGCCCCACAGCGGCACGGCGCCGCCCCAGCCGGAAAGCACGGTAACGTATTGCTCGCCGTCCATCTCCCAGGTGATCGGCGAAGCGATCACGCCCGAGCCGGTGTTGAACTCGTAGAGCTTCTTGCCGGTCTTGGCGTCGAAGGCCATCAGGTAGCCCTCGGGGTTGCCGGTGAACACCAGGTTGCCGTGGGTGGCCAGCACGCCGCCCCACAGCGGCGCGTAGTTCTCGTAGCGCCAGACCTGCTTGCCGGTCTTGGGGTCGATGGCGCGCAGCACGCCGATGTACTTCTCGTTCAGCGGCTTGATGGTGAAGCCGGCGCCCAGGTAGGCCGCGCCCTTCTTGTAGGTCACGTTCTCGTTCCACATGTCCATGCCCCACTCGTTGGAGGGCACGTAGAACAGGCCGGTGTCCTGGCTGTAGGCCATGGGCATCCAGTTCTTGCCGCCGAGGAACGACGGCGAGACGAACACCGAAGAGCCCTTGGTAGCGTCGCCCGGCGCGCCGGGGCGGTGGGCGTCGTCGTAGATCGGCCGGCCGTTCTCATCCAGGCCCTTGGCCCAGGTGACCTTGTCGACGAAGGGGAAGCCGCGGATGAACTTGCCGTTGGTGCGGTCCAGCACGTAGAAGAAACCGTTGCGGTCGGCGGTGGCCGCGGCCTTGATGGTCTTGCCGCCATCCTTGTAGTCGAAGGACACCAGCTCGTTGACGCCGTCGAAGTCCCAGCCGTCGTGGGGGGTGGTCTGGAAGTGCCACTTGATCGAGCCGTCCTCCGGGTTCAGCGCCAGGCGCGAGGAGGAGAACAGGTTGTCGCCCGGGCGCAGGTGCGAGTTCCACGGCGACGGGTTGCCGGTGCCGATGAACAGCGAATCGGTGCTCGGGTCGTAGTAGCCGCCCAGCCAGGGCGCGGCGCCGCCGGTCTTCCACAGGTCGCCCGGCCAGGTCTTGCCGGCCTCGCCGCCGGAGATGCCGTTCTCGATGGCCTTGCCGTCCTTGTACACGTAGCCCATGTGGCCTTCGACGGTCGGGCGGCTCCACAGCAGCTCGCCGTTGCTGGGGTCGTACGCCTCGATCTTGCCGACCACGCCGAACTCGCCGCCGGCCACGCCGGTGATCAGCTTGCCCTTGGCGATCAGCGGCGCGGCGGAGATGGAGTAGCCGGCCTTGTAGTCGGCCACGGTCTTCTTCCACACCACCTTGCCGGTGTCCTTGTTCAGCGCCACCAGCTTGGCGTCCAGGGTGCCGAAGATCACCAGGTCGCCATACAGGGCCACGCCGCGGTTGATCACGTCGCAGCAGGGCATGATGCCGTCGGGCAGGCGCGCATCGTACTGCCAGAGCTTGCGCCCGGTGCGCGCGTCCACGGCGAACACCCGCGAGTAGGAGGCGGTGACGTACATCACGCCGTCCTTCACCAGCGGCTGGGCCTGCTGGCCGCGCTGCTTCTCGCCGCCGAACGACAGCGCCCACACCGGGCGCAGCTCCTTGACGTTGTCGCTGTTGAGGGTCTTCAGCGGGCTGAAGCGCTGGCCCTGCTGGTTGATGCCGTTGACCACGATCTGGTCGGTGCGCTTGGCGCTGTCACTGATGTCCTGGTCGGTAACCGCGGCCTGGGCGCCCAGGCTGGCCAGGGCGAGTGCGGCGAAGAGCGCGCTGCGCGCGAAGGAAGGGGTGGGACCTGCATGTCTCATTGCGGCTACCTCTGCGGATTTGTTGTTGTACCCGGGAAGTTTTCCCGGTCTGCCGCAGATTCTTGGCCCGGTGCGGTGGGCCAACAATTGACCGCTTTGCCGAATTCCCTAGTTCCTTGGTAGCAATACCCGAACCTCGGCGCAGGTGTAGGAGCGGGCCCTGCCCGCGATTCGCGCGCAGGGCGCGCTCCTACAGGGGGATACCGTGGCCCGGGGCAACGGCGTATAACCGCGAACGGTTATACGCCCTACGCGACTACGAAGAGCCGGGGCGACTCATTGTTGGTCGATACGCGGCAGGGCCTTCTGTTCGTAGCGCGGGTACAGGTGGGTGACGCTGCGGATCAGCTCGTAGCGCGTCAGGCTGATGCCGGCGAAGCGTTCGGGGATGGGGGTGCGCAGCAGGTCGTTCATGTCCGCGCCTTCGCGGGTGCCTTCGCGCATCACGCCGTCGAGCCAGCCGAGGTAGTCGCGCATCTGGGCGAAGGGCTTGGCGTCGGTGGCGATGGGGCCGTGGCCGGGCACGATCAGCTTCCAGGGCAGCGCCTGCAGGGTATCGAGATCGGCCAGCCAGACGTCCAGCCCCGGGCTGTTGGGCGTGGTCAGCGCGCGCTCGTAGAACACCAGGTCACCGGCGAACAGCACCCCGGTGGTCTCGTCGAGGATCGCCAGGTCCGCTCCGGTGTGGCCACGCAGGCCCAGCAGGCGCAGGCGGTGCGTGCCGACCTGCAGCTCACCCGGCTCCACCGTCTGCGTCGGCAGCACCACCTCGGTGCCGCGCATCCAGTCGCCCACCAGGCGGTACATGTTTTCCGCCATGGCGTTGCCCTGCTCCTTCAGCAGCCTGGTGGTGCCGGCCAGCGCGCCTATGGGTACGTCGGCAAAAGCCTGGTTGCCCAGGACGTGGTCCGGGTGGTGGTGGGTCAGCAGCACCTGCTTCACCGGCTTGCCGGTGGTCTGCTGGATGACCGCGCGCAGCGCCTCGCCGTAGCGCCGCGAGGGGCCGGTGTCGATCACCAGGATGCCGTCGCCGGTGTCGATGAAGGCGACGTTGACGATGTTGCCGCCGTTGTCCTTGGCGAAGTTCCCGGTGCTGCCCTCCACCAGCCAGGTGCCCGCGGCGATCTGCCGGGGTTGCAGGTGGTACTGCAGGTCGGCGAGGACCTGGGTGCAGAGCAGCAGCAGGAAGGTCAGCAGGTAACGCATGGGCACCTCGCGGGCGGGCCGGCCGCCTCAGAGGGCGGCCTCGAATTCGTTGCCGTTGTTGTCGTGCAGGAACAGCTTCGCGTGGGGATGGCCGCGCAGTTCGAAGCTGAAGCTGGGGTTCTCGCTCACCGCCGGGAACAGGTCCAGGCGCGCCAGCACCTCGCCCTCGGGCGTGCGCAGTTCGGCGTGGTCGAGGTAGAACTCCGGAATGCCGCCGACCAGGCCGTTGTCCATCGGGTGGTCCACCTTCAGGCGCAAGCGCGTGTTCGGCCCGCGGGAGAAGGCGCCGCCGTGCACCTGGCCCAGGCGCTGCTCCCAGCCGGCCTGGGCGCGCACCACGCTGGGCGCGGTGCAGCCGCCGCCGGCGGCGTCGACCCAGGCCGAGCCCACGTGCCACACACCGTCCTCGCCGCGCAGTGCGGCGCGGATGGCGGTGGCCTGCTCGATGCGGATGCGCACCGCCAGCAGCGCCTCCAGGTCCTTGCCCGGGTAGAGCGTCAGCACGTGGGGGATGGGGTTCAGCTCGGCCCACAGCACCAGGCGCTCGTAGCGCCCCGGCAGCTGCCGCGCGTCCACCTCCACCGGTACCTGCCGCGAGTCCTCGGCGAAGGGCGGCACGCTCAGCTTCACCCGCTCGTCGAAGACGAAGGGCTCGTCGCCGAGCAGGCGCTTGTGGTGGTAGTCCCACATCACCGAGGGTACCGGGTCGCCCTCCACCGCCGCGGCCAGCAGCGGCAGGCCGCACAGGCCCAACAGCAGGCTACGTCTGCGCATCCCTCCTCCTCGTGCTATTGCACGTCCTGGTACAGCCCCGGCAACTCGTAGCGCACGCCGTAGCCGGCGTAGAGCTTGGCCAGCTCGCCGCTGCGCACCAGTTCCTCCAGCTCGCCGTCGAGGGCGTTGGACAGCTGGCGGTTGCTCTCGTGCACCGCCATGCCGATGTCCCAGTCCGGCTGGCCGAGGCTGGGGTAGGTGTTCTCGGCGTTCTTCAGCTGCTCGTCGTGGGCCTGGGCGCGCATCCAGTCCAGCTCGCCGCGCAGCGCCATCACCGCGTCCACCTTGCCGCCGCGCATGGCGTCGAAGGCCGCCTGGGTGCTGGGGAAGTGCACGGTCATGGCGCTGAGCTGGCCGCCCAGCACCGAGGTCAGGTAGAACGAGGGCACGCTGTCCAGCTCCACGCCGATGCGGTGCTCGCGGAACGCCGCGATGGTGTCCACCTGCGGCAGCCGGCGGGCGTCGTTGACCACCTGCCAGCGCTCGCGCTGGTAGGGGCCGAACATCACCACCTGGTCGTTGGCCAGCTCGCCGACGTCGTTGCGCTTGTTCGAGTAGTCGCGGTCGTAGGGCACCCGCAGCATCACATCGGCGACCACGCCCGGGCGCAGGTAGTGGCCCTTCCAGATGAAGTTGCGCAGGTCGTCGTCCAGGCGCTCGCCGGGGATCACCCAGAGGAACTCCGCGCGCAGCCCCAGGCCCTGCGCCAGGCGCGTGGCCAGGTCGACGTCGATGCCGCGGGGCTGGCCGCCCTGCATGTAGCTGTAGGGCGGGAAGTTCTGATAGACCGCCACCCGCAGCACGCCGGAAGCGACCATGTCTTCGTAGGGCCGGACCTTGGCCTCGGCCTGCCCCAGCATCAGGAGCAGGCCGCACAGCAGGCTGAGCAGGCGCATGGCGGCGTCACTCGTCCACGTGCACGCTTTCCAGGTAGCTGCGAATCGCCCACAGCCCTTCCTGGCTGATGTAGTCGGCCATCTTCGGCATGTACACGGCGCCATCGCGCACCGCGCCGTTGATCACCCGTTCCTTGAACCACTCGTCGCCCTCGGCGCCCAGGTCGAGCTTGCGCAGGTCGGGGGCGATGCCGCCGGACTTGGCTTCCAGCCCGTGGCAGCGCGCGCAGTTCTGGTTGTAGGCGGAGGAGCCGATCTCCACCGCCAGCTTGTGGTTGGCGTAGGGCTCGCGGTACGGGTTGGTGTCGCGCCACTCCTTGCCCAGGGGCTCCAGGCCCTTGGTATCCACCGCTTGCGGGGTCACGTTGCCGTGGGCCAGGGCCAGGGCCGAGACACTGAGGCCGGCCAGCACCAGCAGGCCGCGCAAGGAGTTCTTCTTGTTCATCACTTCATTCCTCTGGGGGTAGGACAAGGCACGGGCGCCACCGGGGCGCTCCTCGACCATGTTAGGAAGCCCCGCCCCCGCCCCGAATGCTGCTTTGGATGTCCCCGCCTACTCCCTTCGTACTAGGGCGCAGGGCTGCCGCGCCAGCGCCTTCGGCAGCAAGCCCAAGTCATGCCCCGGCCGGGAACTTGTCCCGGCCGATGCGGGAGCTTTTCCGTTTCCGCCACCGCCGCCGGCTCCCACCATGGAACCGCCGCGGCCCGAGCAGCGGCCCGCCGTTTCTCGACCCAACACAAAAAACGGGAACCCGAAGATGACAACAAGAACCTCACCCGCCTCTTCACCCAGCTCTGCCGGCCCCCTGCGCCTCGCCCTGCACAGCCTGACCCTCGCCATCGCCCTGGGCGCCGGCGGCGCCGCGCTGGCCAAGGACGTCAGCTGGGACGACATCGCCAACGACCACAAGACCACCGGCGACGTGCTGCAGTACGGCATGGGCACCAACGCCCAGCGCTGGAGCCCGCTCAAGCAGGTCAACGCCGACAACGTGTTCAAGCTGACCCCGGCCTGGTCCTACTCCTTCGGCGACGAGAAGCAGCGTGGCCAGGAATCCCAGGCCATCGTCAGCGACGGGGTGATCTACGTCACCGCCTCCTACTCGCGGCTGTTCGCCCTCGACGCCAGGACCGGCAAGCGCCTGTGGACCTACAACCACCGCCTGCCCGACGACATCCGCCCGTGCTGCGACGTGGTCAACCGCGGCGCCGCCATCTACGGCGACAAGATCTTCTTCGGCACCCTCGACGCCTCAGTCGTGGCGCTGAACAAGAACACCGGCAAGGTGGTGTGGAAGAAGAAGTTCGGCGAACACGGCGCCGGCTACACCATGACCGGCGCACCAACTATCGTGAAGGACGGCAAGACCGGCAAGGTGCTGCTCATCCACGGCAGCTCGGGCGACGAGTTCGGCGTGGTCGGCCGCCTGTTCGCCCGCGACCCGGACACCGGCGAGGAAATCTGGATGCGGCCCTTCGTCGAAGGCCACATGGGCCGCCTCAACGGCAAGGACAGCAGCGTCACCGGCAACGTCAAGGCGCCGTCCTGGCCGGACGACCTCAACTCCCCCACCGGCAAGGTCGAGTCCTGGAACCACGGCGGCGGCGCGCCCTGGCAGAGCGCCAGCTTCGACGCCGAGACCAACACCATCATCGTCGGCGCCGGCAACCCCGGCCCGTGGAACACCTGGGCGCGCACCGCCAAGGGCGGCAACCCGCACGACTACGACAGCCTGTACACCTCCGGCCAGGTCGGCGTGGACCCGAGCACCGGCGAGGTGAAATGGTTCTACCAGCACACCCCGAACGACGCCTGGGACTTCTCCGGCAACAACGAGCTGGTGCTGTTCGACTACAAGGCCAAGGACGGCAAGATCGTCAAGGCCACCGCCCACGCCGACCGCAACGGCTTCTTCTACGTGGTCGACCGCAGCAACGGCAAGCTGCAGAACGCCTTCCCCTTCGTCGACAACATCACCTGGGCCAGCCACATCGACCTGAAGACCGGCCGCCCGGTGGAACGCGAAGGCCAGCGTCCGCCGCTGCCGGAACCGGGGCAGAAGCACGGCAAGCCGGTGGAAGTCTCGCCGCCCTTCCTCGGCGGCAAGAACTGGAACCCCATGGCCTACAGCCAGGACACCGGCCTGTTCTACGTGCCGGCCAACCACTGGAAGGAGGACTACTGGACCGAAGAAGTCAACTACACCAAGGGCAGCGCCTACCTGGGCATGGGCTTCCGCATCAAGCGCATGTACGACGACCACGTCGGCAGCCTGCGCGCCATGGACCCCACCAGCGGCAAGGTGGTGTGGGAGCACAAGGAGCACCTGCCGCTGTGGGCCGGCGTGCTGGCCACCGCCGGCAACCTGGTGTTCACCGGCACCGGCGACGGCTTCCTCAAGGCCTTCGACGCGAAGAACGGCAAGGAGCTGTGGAAGTTCCAGACCGGCAGCGGCATCGTCTCCCCGCCCATCACCTGGGAACAGGACGGCGAGCAGTACATCGGCGTGACCGTCGGCTACGGCGGCGCCGTACCCCTGTGGGGCGGCGACATGGCCGAACTGACGCGCCCGGTGGCCCAGGGCGGCTCCTTCTGGGTGTTCAAGCTGCCCAGCTGGGACAACAAGACCGCCAGCCGCTGAGCCCACCGACCGCGCCCCCAGGGGCGCGGTTTTCCATGCCCCGGGAGAACGCCATGAAAACCACCACCCTGCTCGCCGCCCTGCTGCTGGCCGGCCTGGCCCACGCCAACGACGAATCCGCCGACACCGACGACGCCACCGTCATCGCCCACTGCCGCATAGAGCCCGGCAGCCAGTGCCCCGGCGCCGACCTGCGCGGCGCCGACCTCAAGGGCCAGGACCTCACCCGCATGAACCTCGCCGGCGCGGACCTGTCGGGCGCCGACCTGCGCCACGCCACCCTGGACCTGGCCAACCTGGAAAAAGCCAACCTGCGCGGCGCCAACCTCACCCGCGCCAGCCTGCAACAAGCCAACCTGCGCGCCGCCGACCTCTCCGGCGCCAGCCTGGTGGCCATCCAGGCCTGGGGCCTGTTCGCCCAGGGCGCCCAATGGCAAGGCGCCGACCTGACCGCCGCCTACCTCGAATTCGCCCGCCTGAGCGGCGGCAAACTGCACCAGGCCAACCTGCGCGCAGCGGACCTGGAAATGACCTGGTTGTCCCGTGCGGACCTGAAGGGGGCGGATTTGCGCGATGCGAACCTGCAGGAGGTGAAGCTGGCGGAGGCGAACCTGGAGGATGCGGACCTGCGGGGCAGCAAGCCGAGGTTCGGGAACTTCCAGGGGACGAATATGCAGGGGTGCAAGGGCTGCCCCGGCGGCTGGGACTGAACGCTACGCTCGAACTCGCGAATGGGGTTTCCCGTAGGGCGCATAACGCCCCAGGCGTTATCCGCCATCGGCCCCTGTGCCAAGGCCACCGGCGGATAACCGCGAACGGTTATGCGCCCTACGAGCCTGACCGCATAGGCAGCTTTAGAGCAGAAAATAAATGCGTCCCCTTTTAGGTCCTCGCTGGAGTACCTGGCGGCCGATGCCGAGCGGTTGTATGCCGCTGCCGAGGATGGCAGCCAGGCGTAGGGGGCGTGATGCGAAGCGTTAGTCGCTGGTGGCGCGTGGCGCTTCGCTTCATATCGGTCCTGTAGGAGCAACTGGCTTGCAGGCAGTGCCGAGGCGCTCTTCGTAGGAGCGAGCTTGCTCGCGAATGGCGCTTCCCGGGCACCGTTAGTGTTTGGATCAACTCCGCCCCTCTCCCCAACCCTCTCCCTGAAGGGAGAGGGGGCCGTTCGGAGCGTGTGGCGAGTTCAGTGTCATCCTGATATGCCTAGCCGCGAACGCGGGAATCCAATAGACAGCCTCACGCCGTGCCCCATGTAGGAGCGCGCCCTGCGCGCGAATCGCGGGCAGGGCCCGCTCCTACAGGTTGACGCCGAACCTCCCAGCCACGCCGGACAGCCCCCTCTCCCGCTTGCGGGAGAGGGTTGGGGTGAGGGTGCGGAGTAAACCCGAAACATCAGTGCCGCCGGTAAGCACCGTCCACAGTCAGGCCCGGCACGCCATCAGCACCATCAACTCCGCGCCTGCGCCTCCAGCGCCTCTATCTCGGCGATCCGCCATTGCCGCCTTTTGCCTTCCAGCACACCCTGGCGCTGCCATTCGGCCAGCAGGCGGTTCAGGGTTTCCGCGCGTACGCCGAGCTTGGCGGCCAGTTGGCGCTGGCTCAGTGGCAGCTCGATGTTCTGCCCGGCGCGGCGCGGCAGGCGTAGCAGGTAGGTCGCCAGGCGCTGCGGCGCGTTGAAGCCGGCGAGGCTGTCGACGTCGTCGATCCTTGAACTCAGCGCCTGGCCGGCTATGTCCAGCATGTCCAGCGCCAGGGGCGGGTGTTCCAGGCAGGCGCGGCGCAGGTTTTCCCGGTGCAGGCGGCACAGCAGGCTGGGCATGGCCGCGCGGGTGCCCACCGGGTATTGCCGCTGCGGCATGAACATCACCACGGGCGCCAGCAGCTGGCCGCGGCCCACGTGCTGGATCACCCGTTCCTCGCCGTCCATGCCGTAGCGCAGGGTGTCGATGCGGCCCTCCAGCACCAAGTACCAGAACAGCGCCGGCTGGCCCTGGTTGAACACCGCCTCGCCCTCCTCCAGCGCGCACAGGCTGGCGTCCGCCAGCAGGCTTTCGCGCAGCGCCTCCGGCTGCGCGCCCAGCAGCGGGTGGCTGGCGAGCAGTTCGCGGGCCAATACCAGGCCGTTCTTGACATTTCTCATTTGATACAAGCCCGCAAAGGTGGATTATTCGCAAATGATAATTCATGTCATTTACAGCGTGCAGCTCTTTTGCTAAGGGCGCACACCATCCTTGGGGGAGGCATTGATCGTGGTTCTGAAGTCCTATCGTGCACTGTTGCTGGCACCGGCCCTGAGCGGCCTGTTCACCCTGAGCCCGCTGGCCCAGGCGGAAGACACCAATAAAGAGCTGGAAAGCCTGACGGTGACCGCCACCCGCTCCTCGGCGGCGGCCGAGGATTCGCCGCGCACCCTGACCGTGATCAGCGGCGAGCAGGTCCGCGAGCGGGTCGGCAGCGGCGGCATCCAGAGCCTGCTGGCGGAAATCCCCGGCATCGAGTTCGCCCGCAGCGGCGGCCTTGGCGGGCAGCTGGTGGTGCGCGGCTTCAACAGCAACTCGGGGCGCTCGATCCTGGCCATCGACGGCGACCGCTACCGCGGCCGCAGCACCCTGGAATTCAACATGATCGACCCGGATTCGATCGAGCGCATCGAGATCATCCGCGGCCCCGCCTCGGCGCTCTATGGTTCCGACGCCATGAACGGCGTGGTCAACATCGTCACCCGCAGGGCCAAGGTCGACCCATCGCAGAGCTTCGAGCTGACGCCGAAGCTGCGCGCCCTGGAATGGAACAGCGGCAACAGCATGGTCGGCGGGCGTGCCGAGATGGTTGGCGGCGGCAACGGCTTCGACGTGCTGCTGGGCGTCAACCAGCGCAGCGCCAGCGACTACTCCACCCCCATCGGCGATGCCGCCAACAGCGGCTACAGCTCGCTCGGCGGCGACTTCGCCATCGGCTACAGCCCCGACAACGATTCGCGCTGGGAACTCTCCGGGCGTTACCAGCGGGTGGTCAGCAAGCGCGCCGGCGGCCTGGGCGCGGCGCCGGGCGAGCCCTTCATGGACGTGCGCGAAGACCCGATCACCGAGCGCTACCTGCGCCTGGGCTACCAGAACTACAACGTCGGCGCCTGGGCCGACAGCCTGGACAGCAGCCTCTACGTGCGCGACTTCGAGACCGACATCTACCAGCGCAACAGCACCGCCGCCACGGTCGACGCCTTCGCCCACATCAAGGTCTACACCCCCACCGTCTGGGGCGGCCACCTGACCGCCATGAAGCAGTTGGGCGAGCACAACCTCAGCTACGGCGGCGACTTCTTCAACGAGCGCTTCGACGGCCGCGAGAACAATGCCCGGCGCTACAACCGCAGCACCGGCGCGCTGCTCTCCGACAGCGGCTGGAACCAGATGGAGCGCGATTCCGAGTCGACCAACCTGGGCCTGTTCGTCAACGACGACTGGCGCTTCGACGAACGCTGGTCGTTCACCGGCGCGCTACGCGGCGACATGGTCAACGTGGACATCGGCGACACCTTCGCCGGCGAGGCCGCGAGCCTGGCCAACGCCTACCGCGGCAACACCGACCAGCGCCACTATGCGGTCACCGGCAGCCTCGGCGCGGTGTACCGGCTGACCCCGGCCTGGCACCTGGTGGGCAACCTCAGCCGCGGCTTCCGTGCGCCCTCGGGCAACGATCTGACCATCTCCAGCACCGCCGGCACCCAGCCGACCCTGCCCTCCCCCGACCTCGACCCGGAAACCAACGTCACCGCCGAGGCCGGCGTGCGCTGGTACGGCGAGCACAGCCAGCTGAACCTCACCGCCTACCAGAGCAAGTACAAGGACCTGATCAGCCTGGTGCGCCTGGATTCCACCCTCTACCAGCGGCAGAACGTGGCCAAGGCCACCATCCGCGGCCTGGAGCTGGACGGCCGGACGCAGCTGGCCGAGCGCTGGAGCCTGGGCTACGCCGCCACCCTGACCCGCGGCCGCGACGACAAGACCGACCAGGACCTGCCCTACATCGCCCCGCTCACCGGCAACCTCAAGCTGCGCTACGACACCGGCCACTGGTACGGCGAGGGCGTGGTGCGCGCCTACCAGGGCAAGCACCACATCGACGAGAAGCAGGAGCGCGAGACCTCCAGCTACGCCATGGTCGACCTGTACGCCGGCATCGACCTGGACCGCGTGCTCGGCAACGGCTGGCAGGACTGGAAGCTGATGGGCGGGGTGGAGAACCTGTTCGACCGCGTGGGCCGCAACCCCACGGTGGCCGAGAACCTCGCCTACCCCAACGACCTGGTGGGCAACCCGCTGGTGGAGCCGGGCCGCGCCCTGGTGGTCAAGCTGTCGGTGGACTACTGATGCGGCGCCCCATCGCATTGCTGCTGGCCCTGCTCGGCGCCGTCCCGGCGCTGGCCGCCCAGGTCGTCGACCAGAGCGGCCGCAGCGTGGAGCTGCCGGCGCGGGTCGAGCACCTGGTGGCCATCCCCATCCCGCTGGCGTCGATGATCATGGCCGTGGACGGCGGCCCGCAACGCCTGGCCGGGATGAACTCGGCCAGCCGCGCCGACTTCGAGCACGGCCTGCTCGGGCGCATGTACCCACAGGCGCAGCAGGTGCCCTCGCAGGTAGCCGGCGAAGGCTTCGTGCCCAACGTCGAGGCGCTGGCCGCCACCGGCGCCGACCTGGTGTTCCAGTGGGGCGACCGCGGCGACGACATCGTCCGGCCGATCAGCGCCCTGGGCATCCCGGTGATCACCCTGCGCTACGGCGACAGCGCGCTGGCCGCCGGCTGGCTGCGCCTGGTCGGCGCCGCCCTCGGCAAGCCGGAGCGCGGCGAGCGCCTGGCGCAGTGGTTCGAGGCGCGTAGCCAGGCCATCGCCACGCGCACCTCCACCATCCCCGCGGCGCAGCGGCCGCGGGTGCTCTACCTGCAGCGCACGCGCTCGGGGCTGATCGCCGCCGGCGCCGGCACCAGCATGGACGGCGACATCCGCCTGGCCGGGGGCAGCAACGTCGCCGCCGGCGTGCCCGGCTTCGCTCCGGTGGACGTCGAGCAACTGCTGGTGTGGGACCCGCAGGTGGTGCTGCTGAACAACTTCGAGCCGGGCCTGGCACCGGCCGAGCTGTATGGCGACAGCCGCCTGGCCGGCCTGGCCGCGGTGCGCGAGCGGCGCGTCTACAGCTACCCCCACGGCGGCTTCCGCTGGGACCCGCCGAGCCAGGAAACGCCCCTGGCGCTGGACTGGCTGGCCAGCCTGTTCCACCCCGAACGGGCCGAACCCGGCCTGCGCCAGCGCATCACCGAGGCCTACCAGTTGCTCTACGGCTATGCCATGGGCCCGGCCGATCTCGACGACCTGCTCAAGCTCGCCGGCAACGGCGACAGCGCCCACTACCGCGCGCTGTTCGCCGGGGAGGCCCGATGAGCCTGCGCCAACGCCTGGCCACGCCGCTGTTGCTGGTCGCCCTGCTGCTGGCCGCGGTGCTCGCCCTGGGCGCCGGGCGCTATGCCATCGAGCCCTGGACGGTGCTGCGCATCCTCTTCGCCCCGCTGTTCGGCGAAGGCGACTGGAACGCCATGCAGCAACGCGTGGTGGAAGGCGTGCGCCTGCCGCGGGTGCTGCTGGCGGCGGTGGTCGGCGCCGGCCTGGCCGGGGCCGGGGCGGCGCTGCAGGCGCTGTTCCGCAACCCGCTGGCCGAGCCGCAGCTGCTCGGCGTGTCCTCTGGCGCGGCCTTCGGCGGCGTGCTGGCCTTCCTGCTCGCCGGCGACGGCTGGCCGGTGGTCACCGGCGCGCTGGTCTGGGGCCTGCTGGCACTGCTGGCGGTCTACTGGCTGGCCGGCGGGCGCGGCAGCCGTGGCAGCAGCACCGTGCTGCTGGTGCTGGCCGGCATCGTGGTCAGCGCCGTGTTCGCCTCCGGCGTGTCGCTGATCAAGCTGGTGGCCGACCCGCAGAACCAGCTGCCGGCCATCGTCTTCTGGCTGATGGGCAGCCTGTCCGCGGCCGACACCGGCAAGCTGCTGATCGCCCTGCCCTGCATCGGCCTGGGCCTGGCCCTGCTCTACGGCCTGCGCTTCCACCTGATGGCGCTGTCGGTCGGCGACAGCGACGCGCGCAGCCTCGGCGTGCCGGTGCAGCGCGTGCGCCTGCTGGCCCTGCTCGCCGTCGGCGTGATCGCCGCCTCCAGCGTGGCGGTGTGCGGCGTGGTCGGCTGGGTCGGCCTGGTGGTGCCGCACCTGGTGCGCATGGGCTGCGGCAGCGACCACCGCGGCTTCCTGCTCAACACCGCGCTGGCCGGCGCCACCTACCTGATCCTGGTCGACACCCTGGCGCGCACCCTGACCCAGCTGGAAGTGCCCCTGGGCGTGCTGACCGCGCTGCTCGGCGCGCCGCTGTTCGCCTTCCTCATCCGTCGCCTGGGAGGGACACTGCATGGCTGAAGCCGCCCTGCGTTGCCACGACCTGCACCACGCCTACGACAACCGCCCGCTGCTGCGTGGCCTCGACCTGGCGCTGCCGCGCGGCGCCCTCTGCGCGCTGCTGGGCGGCAACGGCGCCGGCAAGTCCACCCTGCTGAAGATACTGGCCGGCAGCCTGGCGCCCAGCCGCGGCCGGGTGGAACGCCGCGGCCGCCTGGGCTTCGTGCCCCAGGAAGTGCACCCGGCGCTGCCGATGACCGCCCTGGAGATGGTCCTGCTCGGGCGCTCCGCCGGCATCTCCCTGCTGCGCGCCGCCGGCCGCGACGACTATGCCGCCGCCCGCCGCGCCCTGGAACGGGTGGAAGCGGCGCACCTGGCCGAGCGCGCCTTCGCCTCGCTGTCCGGCGGCGAGCGCCAGCTGGTGCTGCTGGCCCGCGCCCTGGCCGCCGAGGCCGACATCCTGCTGCTGGACGAACCCACCGCGGCCATGGACTGGCACAACCAGGCCCTGACCCTGCGCCTGCTGGCGGAGCTGGCCGGCGCCGGCATCACCCTGGTGTTCAGCACCCACGCCCCGCAACACGCGCTGGAATTCGCCAGCCATGCCCTGCTGCTGTTCAGCGAAGGCGCCCACGCCTTCGGCGAGCCGGCGCAGGTGATGGACGAAGCGGCCTTGTCGCGCCTGTACCGCATCCCCGTACGCCGGGTCCGCCTGGACGAGCTGCCGCAGAGCGGCACGGCGGTCCCGATCTTTTCCCAACTCCCTCAGGAGAACCGTGAACAGCCATGAGCAGCATCCTCCACATCCGTGCCGTCTCCCATGAACTGCCGGCCTTCGTCGCGCGCCTGGAAGCGCTGGGCATCGACTCCCTGTCGCTGCGCCAGATGAGCGACGAGCACTTCGCCGGGCGCAGCGCCATCCTCGTCGAGGGCCACGTCGACCAGCGCGCCCTGCTCACCCACCGCGACGCCCTGCGGCGCCACCTGGACGCCGGCGGCACCCTGGTGTTCAACGGCCACCTGGTCTACCCGATCTTCGACGGCCTGGCGGACTTCGTCGTGGCGCCTCGGCGCGGCGTGAAGGAGCTGGAAGTGGAGCGCGTGAACCCGCACCCGGTGTTCGACGGCGTGGACTGCCACGACCTCAGCTACCGCCGCGGCGTCGCCGGCTTCTACGCCCGCGGCGCCAACCCGCCGCCGCCCGGCGCCGTGGTGCTGCACCGCCTGCGCGCCGACGGCTCGCCCATCGACTGGGTGTGGCAGCGGCCGGCCGGCGGGCAGGTGTTCATGCACAGCGGCAACAACCTCTGGATGTACATCAACGACGACACCAGCGCGGCGCGCATCGCCCCGCAGCTGCTGGACTGGGTGCGCGCCGGCGCGCCCGCCGTCACCTACGCGGAACAGGAGTGAAAGCATGCGAATCGCCTTCGTCGACGGTGGCACCTACTACCACCACGCCACCTACAACGACCCGCAGCTGCACGCCTACTTCGACCGCAACCTCTACGCCCCGGAACTGCCTGGCGCCGATCTCGACGACATCGACTGCCTCTACGTCGCCAGCCGGCAGAACCCCGAGGACCTGATGGCCGCGCAAGACACCATCGCCGCCTTCCTCGCCGCCGGCAAACTGGTGGTGGCCCTGGGCGAAAGCCGCGCCGACCTCTGGCTGCAAGGCGTACGCTGGCGCCCCTGCGAAACCAACTTCTGGTGGTGGCTGGAGCCCGGCGCCGACTCCGGCCTGCGCCTGGGCGCAGCCGACCACGGCCTGTTCGCCCACCTCGACCTGGCCGCCGCCACCTGGCACCGCCACGGCGAACTGCAGCCGCCTGAAGGCGCGATCTCCCTGGTGAACACGGTGGACGGCGGCTCGGTGCTCTACGACGACAGCGTCACCACGCCAGGGCGGATGATCGTCTCCACCCTGGATCCGTGCTACCACCATGGCAGCTACTTCATGCCGGCTACCACGCGCTTCCTGCATGGGTTCCTGCCATGGCTGAAGGCGGGGGCCAGGGTTAGGTCAAACGGCGGATAACGCGGAACGTTATTCGCCCTACGCCAAGCCCACCCGTAGGGCGAATAACCGTTCGCGGTTATCCGCCGCCTCACCTTCCTTGTCGGCAACCCCGTGGTCGAGCCTGGCGCGGCTCCGACGGCGGCTCCGTGCCCGGCGCCGAGCGGAATGCGGCCAAGGTCAAACGGCGGATAACGCGGAGCGTTATTCGCCCTACGCCAGGCCCACCCGTAGGGCGCATAACCGTTCGCGGTTATCCGCCGCCTCACCCATCGCCACGCCGGAATCGACCTTCGGCGACCTCAAATGGTCCGCGAGAAACGCTCCCGCTGCTCGCCGCCAAGGTAGGCGTCGAAGGCCATCGCCACGCTGCGCATCATCAGCTGGCCCTGGGGCAGCAACAGCAGCCCGTCGTCATGCAGTTCCACCAGCCCGTCGTCGACCTGCTCCCGCAACTGCCGCAGCGAGTCCTCGAAGTACTCGGTGAAGCGGATGCCGTGGCGTGCCTCCAGCGGTGCATAGTCCACCCGGCCGTGGCACATCAGCTCGCCTATCACCTCGCGGCGCAGGCGGTCGTCGTCGCTCAGGCGGTAGCCCTTGTGCACCGGCAGCAGGCCTTCGTCGAGGCGGGCGTAGTACTGGGAGAGTTCCTTCACGTTCTGCCCGTAGGTGTCGTCGACCTTGCTGATGGACGACACGCCCAGCGCGATCAGGTCGCAATCGGCGTGGGTCGAGTAGCCCTGGAAGTTGCGTTGCAGCGTGCCCTTGGCGCGGGCCACGGTCAGTTCGTCGTCGGGCAGGGCGAAGTGGTCCATGCCGATGTAGGCGTAGCCCTCCCCGGTCAGCCGGCCGATGGTCAGCTCCAGCAGTTCCAGCTTGCGCTCGGGCGGCGGCATGTCCTCGCGGCGGATCAGGCGCTGGGCGCGCACCCGCTCGGGCAGGTGGGCGTAGCTGTAGGCGGCGATACGGTCGGGGCGCAGCGCGACTATCTTGCCCAGCGTGGTATCGAAGCTCTCCACCGTCTGCAGCGGCAGGCCGTAGATCAGGTCCACGGACACCGACTTGAAGCGCGCCTCGCGGGCGGCCTGGACGAGGTCGAAGATCTGCTGCTCGCTCTGCACGCGGTTGACCGCGGCCTGGACCTTCCCGTCGAAGTCCTGCACGCCGAAGCTCAGGCGGTTGAAGCCCTGGGCGCGCAGCTCGGCGATGCGCTCGCGGCTGATGGTGCGCGGGTCGACCTCGGTGGAGAACTCGTGGTTGTCGCTCTCGTCGAGGTTGAAATGCTCGCGCAGGCAGTCCATCAGCTCGGCCAGCTGCTCGCTGGTCAGGTAGGTCGGCGTACCGCCGCCCAGGTGCAGCTGGGTGAGCTTGCGCTGGCCGTCGAACAGCGCCGCCTGCATGGCGATCTCGCGCTTGAGGTAGGCCAGGTACTCGACGGCGCGGTGGGTCTTCTGGGTGATGATCTTGTTGCAGGCGCAGTAGTAGCAGAGGCTCTTGCAGAACGGGATGTGGATGTACACCGAGAGCGGCTTGGCCGGTGCCTGGTTGCTGCGCCGGGCCGCCGCGCGGTAGTCGTCGGCGGCGAAGGCGCCATGGAACTGCGGCGCGGTGGGATAGGACGTATAGCGCGGCCCCGGGCGGTCGTACTTCTCCACCAGGGCGCGGTTGAAACTCATCGACTCAGGCATGACACGGCTCCTCTGGCTCGCCGTCCGTTGCGGCGGGCTTCGCGGGCAACGATACACCCGACCGGCTGCGTTGCTCCTGAGTGGGATCAAGAACCGCTCAGGCGCGCACGGCGGTTTCGTCCGTTCAGGATAGGCCTTTCCAGGATGGCGGGCGCCCGGGCCCTCGACGAGGTGACGGATGCCACGGGCGAAACCCATGGGCCATGGCGATGGGCATCGCTTCGCTCCACGCCATCCTGCGGTGGCGTTGCCCATGCAGCCGTAGGAGCGGGCCCTGCCCGCGAATCGCGCGCAGGGCGCGCTCCTACAGGTGGGACAGCGGTGTCGGCGTACAAGCGGACTCCGTCCGCGATCGGATTCACCGGCCACGCCGGACGCCCCGGTGGCGCGGCCGGCGGCGGACAACCGCGAACGGTTATTCGCCCTCCGTTCCCCTGCCCGCGAATCGCAGGCAGGCGGGCCGCCCTACCCGGCCAGCGCCTCGCCGCTCACGCGCAATACCCCGCTGTCGATCGCCAGGTGCACCAGCTCCGCGTGGGAACTGACCTGCAGCTTCTGCTTCAGCAGCGTCACATGGTTGGACACGGTCTTGGCGCTCACGCACAGGTGTTCGGCCACCTGGCGTACCGGAAGGCCACGGGCGAGCATGACGAAGATTTCGAATTCGCGGCGGGTCAGGCCGTGCAGGCGCGGGTCGCCCTGCTCCAGGCCGCGGGGTTGGCAGGCCAGGCGGGTGGCCAGGGGTTGCTCGATGTAGAGCTGGCCGGCCAGCACGCGGCGCACCGCTTCCAGCAGCACTGCCGGGGCCGCGCCCTTGGTCACGTAGCCGGCGGCGCCGGCGTCCAGGGCCTGGCGGACCAGGGGCAGTTCGTCGTGCATGCTGAAGAACAGCACGCGCAGCTGCGGCAGGCGCTGGCGCAGGCGGCGGGTGACCTCCAGGCCGCTGATGCCCGGCAGGCCGATGTCGAGGATGACCAGCGCGGGGATTTCCCGCTGCACCGCCTGCAGCGCTTCCTCGCCGTCGGCCGCCTCCAGCACTTCCGCTTCCGGCAGCAGGCCGCGCAGCAGGGCGGCTATGCCTTCGCGCACCACGAAATGGTCGTCCACCAGCAGGATCTTCATCGCTTTTCTCCTCTCATGCCGCTGCCGGCAGCGGCACCCGCAGGCGCAGCGCCAGGCCCAGGCCGGGCTGGCTGCGCAGTTGCAGCTCGCCGCCCAGGCAGCGGGCGCGCTCGCGCATGGAGCGCAGGCCGATGCCGGCGCGTGGCGGGCCGTCGCTGCCGCGGCCGTCGTCGCGCACGCCCAGGTACAGGTAGCCGCCGCGCGCTTGCAGGCGTACCCACACGCGGCTGGCGCTGGCGTGGCGGGCGACGTTGGTCAGGGCTTCCTGCAGCAGGCGGTACAGGTGCGCTTTGGCGGCGTCGTTCAGGACCGGCAGGCGTTCGGCCAGGTACAGGGTGCAGGCGATGCCCTGGCTGGCCTGCCAGTCCTCGACGTAGGCGCGCACCGCTTCGTCCAGGGCCAGGTGTTCCAGCACCACCGGGTAGAGGTCGCGGATCAGCGCCCGGAAGCTGTCGTTGAGGCCGCGGCAGTGCTGGTCCATGCGTTCCAGGGTGGGTTGCGCGGCGGGTTGGTCGTGGAGGCTGTGCAGCAGGAAGAGTTGCGCGCGGATGCCGGCCAGGTACTGGCCGATGTCGTCGTGCAGGGCCTGGGCCAGTTCCTGGCGCTCGCGCTCCTGCACGGCCAGCAGCGAGCGGGTCAGCTCGGCGTTTTCCTGGCAGGCGCGCTCCAGGGCCTCGGCCATGCCGTTGAAGCGCCCGGCCAGGCGCTGCGCCTCCGGCAGCGAATGGCCGGGCAGGCGCACCTGCAGGCGGCCCTGGGCGATCTCGCCGAACGCGGCCTGCAGTTGCTCCACCACCCGCAGCCCGCCATGCACCGCCCAGCGGATGGCCAGCAGGCTGACCGCCAGGGCCACGCCGAACAGCGCCAGCAACTGCACCAGGGAGTCGCGGACCTCGTCGATCTCGTCGCGCGGGTCCACGCTCAGCTGCACGCGGCGGCCGTCGGCCAGTTGCAGTGGCTCGGCACGGTACACGTCCGGGTACAGGCGCGCCGCCAGCCATTCGTCCAGCCAGCCGCGGGGCGCCGGCGGCGGCTGGTCGAGCCAGTGCACGCGCACGTGGCGCAGGCCGCCGGTGAGGCTCTGGTCGAGGCTGGCCGGATCACGCAGGGCCGCCTCGCGCAGGTATTCCACCACCGCGCGGGCGGCATCCAGCTCGCGGCGCACGTCCTCGTCGCCCTGGTGCAGCAGCACGGCCACGCACAGCGCGGCCACCAGGGCGAAGAACAGCCCGACCAGCAGGTTGATCCGCCACAGCGCCGACATGGCCGCGCCTTACGGCCCCACGCGGCAGGGCTGGCCGGCGATGCAGACGGTGGGCACGCCGGGGCGGGTGTGCAGGCTGTACATGAAGTCGAAGCCCAGCAGGCTGAGGATCAGCAGGATGGGCAGTACCAGGGTGACGGCGATACGCATGGCTCGGCTCCCGTTGTCTTTGTTGTTGTAGGGCCATGCTAGGGCGCGGCCGCGGGCGGCGATCTACTACCTTGGTACTGCCCCGGCGGTACTTTCTGCATATTTCCCGGCCCCTGGCGCGTTCCTATGCTGGCGACACAACAACAATGGAGTCGCCCATGCGCCAGTTCGCCCTGCACGGCGTGGCCTACCTGCTGGCGGTCGCTTGCGCCGCCCTGCTCTGCCTGGACGTGCGTGCCGAGGAGGCCCCGGCCGAGCTGCAGGTGCGCATCGCCTACCTCGGCTACACGCCCGACCCCGGCCCGCTGCTGTCGAACATCATCCCCGAGCCCACCGACGCCGGCCTGCGCGGCGCGGAGCTGGCCATTGACGACAGCAATACCACCGGGCGCTTCCTCAAGCACCGCTACAGCCTGGTCACGGCCACCAGCGCCGATGCGCAGCAGCTGCTGGCCGAGGCGCGCAAGCTGCACGACGACGGCCTGCGCCTGTTCGTGGTCAACGCCCCGGCCGACAGCCTGCGCCAGCTGGCCGCCGCGCTGCCGGACAGCCTGCTGTTCAACGCCGGCGCCGCCGACGACGACCTGCGCGCCGACCAGTGCCCGGCCAACGTGCTGCACACCCTGCCCAGCCGGCTGATGCTGACCGACGCCCTCACCCAGTTCCTGGTGCTGCGCAAGTGGACGCGCTGGCTGCTGGTGGTCGGCCAGCGCCCCGAGGACCAGGCCTACGCCGCCGCCCTGCGCCGCTCGGCCAGGCGCTTCGGGGCGAAGATCGTCGAGGAGAAGGCCTTCACCTTCGCCAACGACCAGCGCCGCAGCGCCCAGGCCGACATGCCGCTGTTCACCCAGGCCGACGACTACGACGCGGTGCTGGTGGCCGACGAGCACGGCGACTTCGGCGAGTACGTGCCCTACAACACCTGGCTGCCGCGCCCGGTGGCCGGCACCCAGGGCCTGGTGGCCACGGGCTGGCACAAGACGGTGGAGACCTTCGGCGCGGCGCAGCTGCAGAAGCGCTTCGAGGAGCACGCCAGGCGCTGGATGAACGACCGCGATTTCGCCGCCTGGGTCGCCGTGCGCAGCGTGGCCAGCGCCGTGACGCGCCTGCGCAGCGCCGAGCCCATGGCCATCCGCGCCCTGGCGCTGTCGCCGGACCTGCCGCTGGACGGCTTCAAGGGCTACCGGCTCAGCTACCGCCCCTGGGACGGCCAGCTGCGCCAGCCCATCCCCCTGGTGCAGCCGCGCGCGCTGGTCAGCACCTCGCCGCAGGAAGGCTTCCTGCACCCCGAAAGCGAACTCGACAGCCTCGGCCTGGATGCCCCGGAAAGCCGCTGCCACCTCGCCGACGCCAAGCCCTGACTGGAGATACCCCATGTTCCGAGCCGCCATTTTCCGACCTGCCATGTTCCCAGCCGCCCTGGCCCCTTCCCTGCTGGCCATCGCCCTGTGCCTGGCGCCGCCGGCCTTCGCCGCCAAGGCCTACGTGTCCAACGAGAAGGACAACAACATCAGCGTCATCGACCTGGACAGCATGACCGTGACCGGCACCCTGGACACCGGCAAGCGCCCGCGCGGCCTGGCGCTGTCCCACGACAACAAGCTGCTGTACATCTGCGCGAGCGACTCCGACACCGTGCAGGTGATGGACCTGGCCAGCGGCAAGATCGTCAAGCAGCTGCCCTCCGGCGCCGACCCCGAGCAGTTCGCCCTGCACCCCAACGACCGCTGGCTGTACGTCTCCAACGAGGACGACGCGCTGGTGACCGTGGTGGACACCCAAACCGCCCAGGTGCTCGGCCAGATCGACGTGGGCGTGGAGCCCGAGGGCATGGCGGTGAGCCCCGACGGGAAGTGGGCGGTGAACACCAGCGAGACCACCAACATGCTGCACTGGATCGACACCGCCACGCAGAAGCTGGTGGACAGCACCCTGGTGGACCAGCGCCCGCGCCACGCGGAGTTCAACAAGGACGGCAGCCAGGTCTGGGTGTCGGCGGAGATCGGCGGCAGCGTCAGTGTGGTGGACGTGGCCAGCCGCAAGATCCTCAAGAGCCTGCGCTTCGCCATCAAGGGCGTGCACCCGGACAAGATCCAGCCGGTGGGCGTGAAGCTGACCAGCGACGGCAGGTACGCCTTCGTCGCCCTGGGCCCGGCCAACCACGTGGCGGTGGTGGATGCGAAGACCTTCGAGGTGCTCGACTACCTGCTGGTGGGCCGCCGCGTCTGGCACCTGGCGTTCAACCCGGACGAGAGCCTGCTGCTGGCCACCAACGGCGTCAGCGGCGACGTCTCGGTGATCGACGTGAAGGACCTCAAGGTGACCCGCTCGATCAAGGTCGGGCGCTACCCCTGGGGCGTGGTGGTGACGCCATGAACGCCCTGCGGGTGGCCGGCGTGGACTTCGCCTATGGCGCGCGCCAGGCGCTGGAGGGCATCGACTTCGCCCTGCCGGCCGGACGCTTCACCGCCCTGCTGGGGCCCAACGGCGCCGGCAAGTCGACGCTGGTCGCCCTGCTCACGCGCCTGTACGACCTGCAACAGGGCGAGATCGAGGTATGCGGCTGCAGCCTGGCCCGCCAGCCGCGCCTGGCCCTGCGCCAGCTGGGCGTGGTGTTCCAGCAGAGCACCCTGGACCTGGACCTGAGCGTGGAGCAGAACCTGCGCTACCACGCCGCCCTGCACGGCCTGCCGCGCGCCCTGGCGGCGGAGCACATCGAGCTGGAACTGGCGCGCCAGCAACTGCGGGAGCGCCGCCGCGACAAGGTGCGTACCCTCAACGGCGGCCACCGCCGCCGCGTAGAGATCGCCCGCGCGCTGCTGCACCGCCCGCGCCTGCTGCTGCTCGACGAGGCCAGCGTGGGGCTGGACCCGGCGGCGCGCCAGGCGCTCAACGAACACGTGCGCCAGCTGTGCCGCGACGAGGGCCTGGCGGTGCTGTGGACCACCCATCTACTGGACGAGGTGCGCGGCGATGACCAGTTGCTGGTGCTCGACCGCGGCCGCCTGGTGGCCCAGGGCGAAGCGGCCCAGGTCAGCGCCGCCGACGGCGGCGATCTGCCCCGCGCCTTCGCCCGCCTCACCCGCCTGGAGGCCTGCGCATGAGAGCCTGCGACGCCATCGGTTTCGGCCCGGCCGCCTACTGGCAGTGCCTGCGCGGCATCGTGGTGCGCGAGTGGCTGCGCTTCGTGCTGCAGCGCTCGCGCTTCCTCAGCGCCCTGGTGCGACCGCTGCTGTGGCTGCTGGTGTTCGCCGCGGGCTTTCGCGCCGCGCTGGGCATCTCGATCATCGAGCCCTACGACACCTACGTCACCTACGAGACGTACATAGTCCCCGGGCTGTGCTGCATGATCCTGCTGTTCAACGGCATGCAGGGCTCGCTGTCGATGGTCTACGACCGCGAGATGGGCAGCATGCGCGTGCTGCTCACCAGCCCGCTGCCGCGCGCCTTCCTGCTGGCCGGCAAGCTGCTGGCCACGGCGCTGGTGTCGCTGCTGCAGGTGTACGCCTTCCTCGCCATCGCCTGGCTCTACGGCGTGCAGCCGCCGGCCTGGGGCCTGCTGGCGGCGCTGCCGGCGCTGCTGCTGGCGGCCCTGCTGCTGAGCGCCCTGGGCCTGCTGCTATCCAACGCCATCCGCCAGCTGGAGAACTTCGCCGGGGTGATGAACTTCGTGATCTTCCCGCTGTTCTTCCTGTCCTCGGCGCTGTACCCGCTGTGGAAGATGCGCGAGGCCAGCGTGGGCCTGTACTGGCTGTGCGCGCTCAACCCCTTCAGCCATGCGGTGGAACTGGTGCGCTTCGCCCTGTACGAACGGCTGAACCCCCTGGCGCTGGCGGTGTGCCTGGGGCTGACGCTGCTGTTCGCGGGCCTGGCGGTGCTGACCTTCAACCCGCAGCACGCGGCGCTGCGCAAGGGGTGAAATCTCCTACTTTGGTACTGGATCAACCCTCCGGACGTCGAATTTCCAAAGCAGCGCCCCTGGCATGTAATGGCGGGCAGAAGAATAAATATCGAGATGCCACCATGCCTCGCCTAGCCCCTGCCCTGCTCTGCGCGCTGCTGGGCCTGCCGCTGGCCCATGCGGACGAAGCGCTGTTCTCCAGCGACGGCTACCGCACCAGCCAGTACCGCAGCCCGACCCCGGCCAGCGCCGACCATGCCACCACCCTGGACACCGCCACCCTGCGCGCGCTGCTCGAGCGCGAGCCGCGTACGCGCCTGGTGGACGTGTACCGCCGCACCTGGCTCAACGGCCAGTTCGTGGCCAACGAAGCGCACCGCAACCTGCCCGGCAGCCTGTGGCTGGCCAACACCGGCGACGGCGTGCTGAGCGAGCCCTGGCTGGCCTACTTCCGCGAGAACCTGCGGCAACTCAGCGAGGGCGACCCGACGCGCCCGCTGGTGTTCTACTGCCGCTCGGACTGCTGGGCGAGCTGGAACGCGGTCAGGCGCGCCCACGCGCTGGGCTATTCCAACCTCTACTGGTACCGTGACGGGGTGGACGCCTGGGAACAGGCCGGCCTGCCCCTGCAGGACGCCCAGCCACGGCCCTTCCCCTGAGCGCAACCCAACGGCTAGCCGCCGCCATAACGACAACAACGAGGTGTAGGCCATGTACAAGATCCTGATCGCCGACGATCACCCGCTGTTCCGCGAGGCCATCCACAACGTCATCGCCGACGGCTTCCCCGGCAGCGAAGTGATGGAGACCGCCGACCTGGACAGCGCCCTGGGCCTGACCCAGGAACACGACGACCTGGACCTGATCCTGCTCGACCTGAACATGCCCGGCATGCACGGCCTGAGCGGCCTGATGAACCTGCGCAACGAGGCGCCGACCATCCCGGTGGTGATCGTCTCCGCCGAGCAGGACAAGCAGGTGGTGCTGCAGGCCATCACCTACGGCGCGGTGGGCTTCATCACCAAATCCTCGCCGCGGGCGCAGATGACCGAGGCCATCGAGCAGATCCTCAACGGCAACGTCTACCTGCCCTCGGACATCATCCGCACCCAGAAGGCCTCGCCGCGGCGCAGCGGCCACGAGGAGCACGGCATCCCCCCGGAACTGCTTCAGGCGCTGACGCGCAAGCAGCTGCTGGTGCTGGAGCGCATGACCAAGGGCGAGTCGAACAAGCAGATCGCCTACAACCTGGAGATCGCCGAGACCACGGTGAAGGCCCACGTCTCGGCCATCCTGCGCAAGCTCAAGGTGCACAACCGGGTGCAGGCCATCCTCAGCGCCGGCGACATCGACTTCGCCGCCTACCTGCGCCGCTAGGGAGCGCCCATGCCCGCTTCGCGCACCCTGCTCCTGACCGCCCTGGCCATGCTGGCGTTCGCCGGCAACTCGCTGCTCTGCCGCCTGGCGCTCAAGGCCACCCAGCTCGACGCGGTGAGCTTCACCGGCGTGCGCATCCTCTCCGGCGCGCTGATGCTCGGCCTGCTGCTGCGCCTGCGCGGCCGGGCCGGCCAGGCCCGCGGCAACTGGCGGGCGGCGGCGGCGCTGTTCACCTACGCCGCGGCCTTCTCCTATGCCTACGTGCAACTGGACGCCGGCACCGGCGCGCTGCTGCTGTTCGGCGCGGTGCAGGTGACCATGCTGGTGGTCGGCCTGCTGCGCGGCGAACGCCTGGCCGGCCAGGCCCTGCTGGGCTTCGGCCTGGCCCTGGGCGGCCTGCTGGTGCAACTGCTGCCCGGCGCCGGCGCACCGCCCCTGGCCGGCGCCCTGCTGATGCTGCTGTCGGGCGTGGCCTGGGGCCTGTACTCGCTGCTGGGCCGCAACGCGGGCGATCCGCTGGCGGTGACTACTGGCAACTTCGTCCGCGCAATAGCCTTCGCGGCCGTGCTGGCCCTGGTGTTCCATGGCCAGTTGCGCGCGGATGTGCCTGGGGTCGTCTACGCGGTGCTGTCCGGGGCGCTGGCTTCGGGGATTGGCTATGCCATCTGGTATGCGGCGCTGCCGGGGTTGTCGGCGATCCAGGCGGCTTCGGTGCAGTTGAGCGTGCCGGTGCTGGCGGCGTTGTCCGGGGCGCTGGTGCTGGGGGAGCATATCGGGGTGCGGTTGTTGCTGGTGTCTTGTGCGGTGCTGGGCGGGATTGCGCTGATCCTGCGCGCCAAGGTTCGCGCGCCGGCTGTGCAGCGGGCCTGAACACTGGTTGGCTTTTCGTAGGAGCGAGCTTGCTCGCGAACCGGCCTCCCGGTGACTCCGCTGCTGAACCAACCTCCGTTCCCTCTCCCTAACCCTCTCCCTGAAGGGAGAGGGGACCGTTCGGAGTGAAGTGTGATTTCGGCGCTCGCCGGCCACGTCGGTGTTGCCGGGTGGCACGAAAACTACCGACGGCACGGATAGCCCCCTCTCCCTTCAGGGCGGGGCGCGCAGCCGAGGGCTGGGGAGAGGGTCGCGGACCCAACCCCTGCGCCAAAGTCGAACCTGATCCGTTATTACGCGACCACCACAACCTGCTACTCCACTGCCAAACCCACCCTCGCTCCCTCTCCCTAACCCTCTCCCTGAAGGGAGAGGGGACCGTTCGGCGTGAAGTGTGATTTCGGCGCTCGCCGGCCACGCCGGTGTTGCCGGATGGCACGAAAACCACCGGCGGCACGGATAGCCCCCTCTCCCTTCAGGGCGGGGCGCGCAGCCGAGGGCTGGGGAGAGGGTTGCGGACCCAACCCCTGCGCCGAAGTCGAACCTTCACCACCACGGCCCAACCAACGGCGGATAACCGCGAACGGTTATCCGCCCTACCCGACCCACCCACCATTCCCATGTAGGAGCGCGCCCTGCGCGCGAAAATCGCGGGCAGGGCCCGCGCCTACAGGCGCAACACGAAGCCTCAGCCCGCCCTGTCCATCAAATGGCACAACGCCGTCTTCAGCTTCATCGGCCTGACCGGCTTGTGCATCAGCGTATGGCCCAGCTCGCGCACCTGCTGCTTGAGTTCGTTGCTGTAGTTGGCGGTGATCATCAGCGCCGGCAGCGGCGTGCCGCGGCGGGCGTTGATCGAGGCCACCGCGTCCACGCCGTTGCAGCCGTCGTCCAGGTGGTAGTCGACGATCAGCAGGTCGGACTCGGCGTGGAAGTTGTCCACCTGGCGCGCCAGGTCCTCTTCCGATAGCGCCGTGACCACCCGGCAGCCCCAGGCCTCCAGCAGCGTGCGCATGCCGGCGCAGATGGCCGCGTCGTTGTCCAGCACCCACACTCGCGAGCCGCGCAGGCGTTCCACCAGATGCTCGGCCTGCTGCGCCGGCTCCGGCCGGGTGCGGGCCACGCGGCGGGCCAGGGGCACCTCGACGGCGAAGCGCGAGCCCTTGCCGGGCACCGAGCCGACCTGGATGCGGTGGCCGAGCATGCGTGCGATCTTCTCGACGATCGCCAGCCCCAGGCCCAGGCCGCGGTCCTGGTTGGAGCGCTGGGTGTCGCCGCGCTTGAACTCCTGGAAGATCTCGCCGAGCTTGTCGGCGGGGATGCCCATGCCGGTGTCCCAGACCTCGATCCACAGGCTCTGCCGGCGCCGTCGGCAGCCCAGCAGCACGCGCCCGCTGGGGGTGTAGCGGATGGCGTTGGACAGCAGGTTGCGCAGGATCCGCGCCAGCAGTTGCATGTCGCTGCGCACCTGGGCGCCGCAGGCCACGTAGTCCAGGCGCAGGCCCTCGCTGGCGGCCACCTGGCGGTATTCGGCGGCGAGGTTGCCGAGCAGTTCGCTGACCTCGAAGGGCGCGATGTCCGGCTTGATCACCCCGGCGTCGAGCTTGGAGATGTCCACCAGGGTGCCCAGCAGGTTCTCCACGTCCTCCAGCGAGTGGCTGATGTTGCGCACCAGGCCGTCGCCGCCGCGCTCCTGCAGGGCGCTGGTGAACAGCCGCGCGGCGTTCAGCGGCTGCAGCAGGTCGTGGCTGACGGCGGCGAGGAACTTGGTCTTCGACAGGTTGGCCTGTTCGGCCTCGCGCTTGGCCTCGCGCAGGCGCGCCTCGACCTGGCTGCGCTCGTCGATCTCGCGCTTGAGCTGGTCGTTCAGGCTGGTCAGCTCGGCGGTGCGCTCGCGCACCCGCTGTTCCAGGTTCTGGTAGGCCTGGTGCAGGGCCTCGGCGGTGCGGCGGCGCTCGGTGATGTCACGGATCAGCACGAAGAGCCCGGCGACCTGGCCGTCGGCCTGGCGGTTGGGCACGTAGGAACGCTGCATGTAGCGCTCCTGCCCGGCGAGGTTGGTCTCGGCGATCTCGAAGGTCACGCTCTCGCCCGACAGCGCCCGCTCGAAGTAGGGCTCCAGGCGCTGGCAGTGCTCGGCGCTGTGCACGTCGCGCAGGTTGCGCCCGAGCATCGAGCCGCTGGGCCAGCGGTACCACTGCTCGTAGACCTTGTTGGTGAATTCGTAGTTGAGGTCGGCGCTGAGGTAGGCGATCAGCGCCGGCACCTGGTCGGTGATCAGGCGGATCCAGCGTTCGCTCTCGCGCAGCGCCTCGGCGTGGCGGTAGCGCTCGGTGATGTCGGTGAAGGTGTTGACGAAGCCGCCGGTGGGCAGCGCATGGGTGCGGATCTCCAGCATGCGGCCGTCGAACAGGCGCTGCTCCAGGGCCGCCAGGGGCGCGCCGGAAGCGTCGCGGCTGCGCGGGGTGAGCAGCGGCAGGCCGCTCTCGCCCATGACGTCGGCGAAGAGCCGGTGCGCGCCGATCGGCGCCAGCCCGCAGAGCTCCAGGAAGCGCCGGTTCCACAGCTCCAGCGTGCCCTCGGCGCCGACCATGGCCACGCCCTGGGACAGGTTGTCCACGGCGCGCTGCAGCAGGTGCGACTTCTGCGCCACCGCCTGTTCGCGGCGCGCGGTCTCGCTGAGCTTGATCTCGGTGATATCGGTGTAGAGCACCACCAGGCCGCCGTCGCGGGTCGGCCGCTCGCTCATGCGCACCCAGCGGTCGTTGCGCAGGCGGTAGAGGGTGTGTTCGTCGTCGCTGCTGCGCTGCTCTTCGACGATCAGCCCGCTGCTCTGCGCCAGGCGGCGCACTTCGCTCAGCCGGGTGCCGGCGCCCAGGCGCGCGCGGGTGGGCGCCCAGAGCGCGCGGAAGCGTTCGTTGAACAGCACGATGCGCTGCTGCGGGTCGAACAGCACGAAGGCGTCGGAAATGCTCTCGATGGCGTCCAGCAGGTGCTGGTGGGCGGTCTCGGCGCGCAGGCGGGCATCGCTGAGCAGCTGGTTGCTGGACTTCAGCTCGGCCATGGCCTGGCTCAGGGCGTCGGTGCGTTCGCGCACCTGCTCGGCCAGCACCACCGAGTGCTGGAAGGCCCCGTAGGCGCCGTCGCCGCGCGAGGCGCTGGACTCGATGCGCTCGATCAGCGCGGTGTTGATGCGCTGCAGCTTGAGCTTGTCGCGCTCGAGCGCCTCGATGCGCGCCTGCAGCTCAGCCGGCTGCGCCGCCACGGGGACGGCCAATGGCGACACCGGTGAAGGTCTGGTTGATGTGCATGCCATTGAATTGCTCTCCGTAGGTGTTGAAGCCGATCACCTGCTGGTGGCGGAGAAACTCGGCGGTGGCTGCGGTGTCGCCCGCCACTTCCAGCTCCAGGCGGCGCAGGAAGCAGTCGCAGCCGATGGTCAGCAGCGGCGGGCCGAGGCGTTCGTGCAGGCGCGCGAACTGTGCCCGCAGGTTGGGCAGCAGGGGCCCGGTGCTCATGGCGGTGAGGACGATGCCGTTCTCCACCGCGCAGTAGAAGGTCAGGCTGAAGTCGTCGTTGACCTGCTGGATGGAGCGCACGTAGTACTGGTCCTTGATGCGCACCGCCAGCGGGTGGCGGGAGAACAGCTCGAAGCTCAGCGCCTGGGGCTCCACGCCGACCAGCCGGGCGTACTCCAGGGCCGCCGGCTCGGCGTTGAGCTCCAGCACCCGGCGGCTGGCGCTGTCGGCGCGGGTCACCACCAGCTTCTCGCCGCGCGGCACCACGTGGTGGGTGGTGAACACCTCGAAGTCGAGCCAGGTGTTGAACAGCAGCACCACCGCCGCGCCGGTGTGGAACTGGCCCTGGTAGTAGACGTGGGTGTGGGTGAGGTGGTTGTCGTCGCCGGCCGAGCCGCCGAAGTGCGGGATGGCGCCGAGCGCCGCGCTGAGCGCCGCCAGCACCACCTCCTCGCGGCTGGACAGGCCGTCGAGCAGGGTCAGGGCGAAGCTGTGGTCCTTGATCGGCGCCAGCTCGCTGCTGCGGCAGTCGGCCACCAGGGCCTCCACCAGCTGCTGCGCGTCGATCAGGCTGAAGCGCTCCATCTCGTCGATCAGCGCGCTGGCCACGGCGAAGCTGCGCACGTCGAAGCCCACCGCGCTGACGCAGCCGCGGCCGTAGCCCTGGGGGGTGATCTCGCCGGCGGTGGTGCAGCCGACCAGCTCGATGCCGCCGAAGTACTGCTCCAGGGCGGCGGCCAGGGCCGGCAGGTCGTGCTCGGCGGAACAGAAGAACAGCACGAAGCCCAGGTGCGGGTGGATCAGCTGGCGCGCCAGGTCCTGGGCCACCGCCTCCGCGTCGCGGGCACTGGACATGCCCCTGACCACGCCTTCCCCCTGCCCTTCCTGCATACGCCTGCCTCAACGCCGGTTGACCTCGCGAGCATTCTACGAAGGCGCCCGGCGCGGCCCCATGCTACTTGGGTGCTGGCGGGGACCTCCGAAAGGCGTAGCTCCGTGTCGTTCGCAGGAGCGCGCCCTGCGGGCGATTCGCGGTACAGCGAACAGCGGAGTCAGGTTCAGCTGCGGAGCGGGGGTTGGAGTCCGCAGCCCTCTCCCTTCAGTTTCGTAGGGCGCATAACACCTACGGCGTTATCCGCCGAATCGCGGACGGAGTCCGCTCCTACCCTGCCGGGGGGCACTGCTTCTCGTAGGAGCGAGCTTGCTCGCGAACAGGCTCCGCTGCGGGGCTTATTCGCGAGCAAGCTCGCTCCTACGAAGAGCACATCGGCGCAGCCGGCAAGACAGTTGCTCCTACGGTTCCGGGAAGCACGGGCGTAGGAGCGGACTCCGTCCGCGATGGCCCGCCGCGCGCAGAAGGCCGTGGATGGACCCCGCCCGCCCTGCCTGCAAAAAAAACGGCGGGCCGACGTCACCGTCGCCCCGCCCAATTGCTGCCAAAGGAGCTCGGGAATTACCAGTTCAGTACCGCGCCGACGGCGAAGGTGTCGGTGTCCTCGCTGACCAGCGAGCCCTTGCGGCCGTCGATCTCGTACTGGTTGTACTCGGCCACCAGCTTGAGGTTGTCGTTGATGGTGCGGAAGTAGGCGATGCCGCGGGTGGAGTAGTCCGCCGCGCTGCCCAGGCCGTTGCCGTCGTCCTCGGTCTTGCCGTAGGACAGCGCCACGCGGTTCTTGCCCCAGCTGTAGGAGCCCTGCAGCAGCATGCCGCGGCTGTCCACCTCGCGTAGCGCGGCTTCGCCGGCGTTGTTGGTGAAGAAGGGGTTGATGCCCTTGGCGGTGAAGCCCGAGCCGGTCAGCGACACGCCACCGAACTTGGCCTGGATGCCGTAGCCCAGGCCCTTGGAGGTCACGTCGTCGACCTGGTCGTTGGTGTTCTTCGAGGTCTGGTAGGCGCCGTTGACCCAGCTGTAGATCTGCGCGCCGGCCAGGTCGAACTGGTAGCTGATCTCGCTCTCGTAGCGCGGGTTGTCCTGGTAGGCCTTGTCGTCCAGGCCGTCGCTGGCGTCCTTGTCGATCTGGTTGGTGTCGATCGGGTCCATGATGCCCACCGCCACGCGCAGGCCGTCCACCAGGTTGTTGTTGCGGTAGGTGATCTGCGAGGTGGGGAACGGGTACGGGTAGCCGGTGCCGATGTTGCCGAAGGACACGCCCTTGCCGTCCACCAGGCCGAGGGTGTCGCTGGCGTTGCCGAAGCCGGCCAGCAGCTCGTCGAGGAAGATGTTGGAACGCGAGAACAGGCCGAAGTCCTTGCCGATCAGCACCTCGCCCCAGTCGCCGGCCACGTTGCCGTAGAACTGCCGCACGTCGATGGCGGTGTCGGTGCCGTCCTGCTCGCTGTCGTTGATGGTCACCCAGAACGAGGAACGCCCGGTGAGGGTCAGGCCGTCGATCTTCTTGCCGAAGTTGAAGCCGATGTAGTTGGGCAGGAAGCCCATCTTCACCCGCGACTGGCGGCGGTCGTAGGTCTCGCCCTCGCGGTCCACGTCGCTATTGACGTAGAAGGCGTTGAAGTAGCCGTCGGTGGAGAAGGTGGTGTCGTCCTTGTCGTACAGCTTGATGTCGGCGACGGCCGGCAGGCAGCCCAGGCTGCCCAGCGAGGCCAGGGCCAGGGGCAGGAAACGGCGAATGGCGGTGTTGTTCTTGTTCATGACGCGCTCCGCAGGGGATGGATGACCGTTCGGGGTCGTGGCGGAGGCGATTATCGAAACGGCTTGCGCGGCGCCATACGCTGCTTTGGGCGCGCTTCGGCGCTGCTTGCGTGGGGCTTGCCGGAGCGCTGCGCAAGGCCATGGCACCAGGCCACCACAAGGCTCGGCGCCTTGGTCGCGGGGGTAGCGGCACCTTGGCAGCGGGCCTTGCGGCGCAGGACCAAAGTCGCAGGCGTACGTGCCCGGGGGCGGTATGCCCGGGCAACGGTGGAAGGAGGGTTCGAGGGGCTCAGGCGCGGTTGGTCAGCAGCCAGCTGCCGCCCTGCTCGCCCAGCAAGGCGGCGTGGGCGGCCAGGAGGTCGGCGCGGGTCATGCACCGGGCCGCCTCGGCCACGTGTTGCGCGTGGTCGGCGGCGACGCCGGCGAGCTGGTCGCGCCAGGCCGCGTCCTCGCCGGCGGGCTCGTGGGCCAGGGCGTTGGCGAGGTCGTGCAGGCGGGCGTCGGGCAGCTCGCCCAGGGAAGCGGCGGCGCTTTCCAGGAAGGCGCGCAGGTGGCCATACAGGGCCTCCGGCTGCGCGTGCGGCGACTGCACCGCGAACAGCAGCCCGCGCCAGCCGGCTACCTGGCGGAAGCCGCAGAACAACGCGTAGCCCAGGTTCAGCTCGACGCGCAGGCGCTGGTAGAAGCCGCCTTCCAGCTCGCGTGCCAGCAGCCGCCAGGCGGCCTCCTGCGCCGCGTCACGTCCTGGCAGCGGGCAGAACAGCAGCAGCGCCGCCTCGCCCTCGCCCGCTACGACGCGGCGATGGTAGCCCGCGGCCAGGGCCGGCGGCAGCAGAGGCTGCGTCGCCGGCAGGCCGGGTACCCGGCTCGCCCGGAGCGTCTCGGCATTACGCGCCAGCACATCCCAGCGCGCCGAGGACCAGTCCGGTAAAGCCGTACCCTCCCCTGCCAACTGGACCGGCAAGGCGTCGAGCAGGCGGCGGATCGGCAGTTCGGCGGCCTTGCGCTGTAGCTCGCGCTGCAGCAGGCGTTCGCCCTGGGCGGCCAGCGCCGCGGAGGGCTCGGCCAGCAGCGCCAGGGCGCGGTCCAGGCAGCTTTGAAGGCGGTCGGCCGGGCCCTGCAGGCCCAGGGCCCAGTCGGCGCCCTCCTCGTCCAGGCGCAGGCTCACGCCACTGCGCCGCGCCAGCCCAGCCAGTGGGCGCAGGCCGTGGCGCAGGGCGAGGAAGTGGCTGCGGGCCGGCACATTCGGGAAGCGCCAGCGCAGGTGCAACGTACCCGCCGGCGCTGTGCTGGCCGGTGCCGCCGCCTCGAAGCGCCAGGCCCGGGGGGCGAAGTCCAGGGGCTTGGCCGGCCCGCGCCTGAGCTGCAGTTCGAAGCCGGCCACGCAGGTGGGCCGGCCCGGCGCATCCGGCGCGACCAGCAGGCGGACCGGGCGCGAAGCGTCCAGCGCCGCCAGCCACTGCGGCACGACCGGCGCCGGCAGGCCGCGGGCCCGCTGGCGCAATTGCTCCAGGGGCGCCAGGTGATGCCATTCGGCCGGCACCAGCGCCTCGCCGCTGCCACTGCACAGTGCACGCAGCCAATCGAGGAAGGCCGCTTCGACGGTCGGCGCATGCCGGGCCTGCGCCAGCTCGAAGGTCACGGCCAACAGCGCCTGCCCCGCTGCGCGGTAGGCCACCCGGAGGGCCGCCGCATCGCACAACCCCCGCTCCCCCAGCCAGGCCAGCAGCCCGCCAGCCGCCTCGTCGGCCAGCAGGCCGGCCAGGGCATCGAGGGTCTGCTCGGCGGTGGCGTCCAGCTCACCCACGGCGAAGCCCAGCACCAGGCGCGGCGCACCGGGCAGGCGCAGGTGGAGCCAGTCCTCCGCCAATGGCGCCAGGGCCGGAGGGCGCTCGCGGGCCGGCAGCTGGCCGGCCGGCCAGCCCTCGCAATACCTGGCGGCGAGCGCCTGCAATTCGTCGAGCGACTGCGGCCCCTGCAGCCACAGCTGCAGGTTGCCAGGCTGGTAGAAGCTGCCGTGGAAGTCTCGCAGCGCGCGCTGGAAGCCCTCCTCTTCCACCGCCAGGCTGGCACGCCGGCCGGCCACGAAACGGCGCAGCGGATGCCCCTCGGCCACCCCGGCGGCCAGGGCCGCGTCGATCAGGGTGCCGGCATCGGTCGCGCGGGCGATGTACTCCGCTTCCAGCACCTCGCGCTCGCCGAGTTGCGCGCCGGCCTCCGGCAGTGGGCCGGCGAGCATGTCCGCCAGGCGCGCCAGGCCCCCGTCCAGCGCCGCGGCGGGCACCTCGAAGAAGTAGTCCGTGGTGCGCGCCCGGGTACTGGCATTCAGGCGCCCGCCCCGCGCCTGCACCCAGGGCATCAGCCGCTCGCCCGCGGCGAAGCGCGCGCCGCCGAGGAACAGCAGGTGCTCGAGGAAATGCGCAAGCCCCGGGTGCGCCGGCGGCTCGTCATGGCTGCCGGCCGCCACCCGCACCAGGGCGGCGGCGCGGGTGGCCTGGGGGGCATGCACCAGGGTCAGCGCCAGGCCGTTGGCCAGGGTGGCCTGGCGGGTCTGCTGGGGATCGGCGTTGCGGCTCATGGAGGGTCCGGTCGAGAAGGCCCGGAGGCCTGTTGCGGCCACATTACCCGCACGCCGGAAGAAGGGAATAGTGCTTTGGAGGGGTCAGCGGCCGCTGGCGCTGATGACGCCCGTGCGCACCTGCTCGGCCATGGCGATCAGCCGCTCGGCATCGCCCTGCAGGAACGCCGCCATGCGCACCAGGTGCACCGCCTGGGACGCCGGCAACTGCTCGGCGGCCCGCCCCAGGTCGGTGGCCAGCCCTTCATGGCGGAAGGCCATGTTCAGCAACTCGCGCCGCAGCCGCTGGCTCGCTTCGTTCAGGCCCATGACGCACCCTCGCAAGGCAGTCGAAAATTCCAGCATAGCCGAGTCGGGTACGGCCGGGCTCCGCGCCGGGGAAGAGCGCCCTCTCCCCAGCCCTCTCCCGCAAGCGGGAGAGGGGGCCGTTCGGAGCGGCGTCGAGGTCAGGCGCCATCCTCCACCCTCGTCATTCCCGCGAGCGCTGGAACTCGGGCCGTGCCGCCTGGACGCCCGGCGTGGCGGGAGCAATCGTGGACGGTGGCCTGTCGCGGCTATGGGGCCTCGTCCGGGCGGCCCCGCAGGCTGAAGCGGACGAGCGCGCCGCGGGGCGGGTTGGCCAGCGCCTGGAGCTGCCCGCCATGGGCCTCGACGATCGAGCGGCAGATCGACAGGCCCATGCCCAGGCCGCTGGGCTTGGTGGTGTAGAAAGGCGCGAAGAGCTGCCCGGCGTCCTGCGCGGCGAACCCCGGGCCGGAGTCGCCGACGCTCACCGCCACGCCGCCCTCGCCGTCCGCCGCCGTTTCGATGTCCAGCTGGCGCACCCCGTCGTCGACCTCGCCCATGGCCTCGATGGCGTTGATGATCAGGTTGAGCAGCACCTGCTGCAGCTCCACCCGGTCGCCCTGCACCGGCGGCAGCCCGTCGGCCAGCCGCGTGCGTACGGAGACACCGCCCTTGGCGGCCTGGCCGCGGGTGAACTCGACCATTTCCAGGATCGCCTCGTTGATGTCCACCGCGGCCTTCTGCGACGGCGCCTTGCGCAGCAGCCCGCGGATGCGCTTGAGCACGTCCGAGGCGCGGTTGGCGTCCTTGACGATGCGTTCGAGCACCTGCCCCACCTCGCCCAGCTCCGGCGGCTGCGCCGCCAGCCAGCGCTGCGCCGCGTAGGCGTTGGTGACGGTGGCGGCGATCGGCTGGTTGACCTCGTGGGCGATGGATGCGGTGAGCTGGCCCATGGTCGCCACGCGGTTGGCGTGGGCCAGTTCGGCCTGCACCTCGCGGTAGCGCCGCTCGCGTTCGGCGAGGTCGCGGTACAGCCGGGCGTTCTCCAGGGAACTGGCGGCCTGCGAGGCCACCAGCTTGAGCACCGCGGTGCGCGCCGGGCTGAAGGCCCGGGCGGTCAGGTTGTTCTCCAGGTACAGGGCGCCGGTGAGCTGGCCCTGGTTCATCAGCGGCAGGCAGAGGATGGAGCGCGCCTGGCGGCTGCGCACGTAGGCCGAGCTGGCGTACGCCGCCTCGGCCAGGGCGTCGTCCAGCACCAGGCTCCGGCCGGTGCGCAGCACCTGGTAGAGCACCGCCTCGGGCAGCAGCGCCTCGCTCACCGGCTCGTCGCGCAGTTGCAGCGCCGGCGCGTCGTCGTCGACCGTCGCCTGGGCCACGATGCGCGGTTCGCCGGCGCCCTGGAGCACCAGCACGCCGCGTTCGGCGCCGGCCTGTTCGATGGCCGTGCGCATGACCCTGTCCACCAGCCCTTCCAGCGCGATCTCGCCGGAGGTGGTCTGCAGCACCTTGAGCACGGTGGCCAGGTCCAGCTGCTCCACCGGGGTGGCCATGGTGGCCGTGGGGCCCGGCGCCGGCGCCGGCTCGCCGAGGAAGGGATGGCGCGCCTGCAGCTGCCGCACCTTCCCCTCGGCGCCCCAGCGCAGGTAGCAGTCGCGGGCGCCCTGCAGGTAGACGCGGGCCACTCTGTCGAGCCCACGCGTGGCGTAGCAGGCGGCTGCCAGTTCGTTGGCCAGCGCCTCGACCTGGATGAAGCCGCCTTCCTGGGCCGCGCGGATGGCCTGCTCGTAATGCACTTCGGCATCCGCCACGCGGCCCTGCAGGCGGGCGAGCTCGGCCTCCAGCAGCAGGACGTGGCAGCTGAAGTTGGCCGGGCACAGGTGCGCCCACATCCGCAGTTCCTCCCGGTGCGCGGCCACGGCGCCGAGGTGGCGGTCGCCCGGCGCAGCGGCGTCGCACAGCGCCGCGTGGGCGAGCGCGTCGAAGAAGCAGTATTCGGCTTCCTCGATGAACGCGTGGGAAGTCCACAGCAGCGGCTGCGCCTGGGCGGAGGCCTCCAGCGCCGCCGCATGGTCGCCGGCGAAGTAGCGCGCCTGCAGCTTGCGGATCCAGTACCAGCAGCTGTACACCCGCGAGGCGCCGGCCAGGCGCGCCTCGGTGTCCGCCTCGCTGAAGCCGCCCTGGTCCAGGCGGCCGAAGCGCGGCGCCAGGCCCCGCAGCATGCGGACCAGGGCGAGCTGGTTGTCGAGGAAGTCGATGACCAGGCCGAAACCCACCTTGCCGGCGTAGCCCAGGCCGCGCTCCGCCTCGGCCTGCAGCTCGGGCAGCGGCTCGCCGCCGAACAGCAGGTTGGACACCAGGCTGTTGCAGGCGAAGGCGCCGAACGGCAGGTCGCCGGTGCGGTTGGCGCTGTCGAACACGCGGCGCAGTTGCTCGTCGCAGGCGCGTACCGGCTGCACCCAGCGCGCGGCGAACAGCGAGAAGGAAAGCAGGGTGCGCGCCTCGTAGCGCTCCAGGCGGCGCCGTTCGACGAGTTCGCAGCCGAGCCGGCCGAAGCGCAAGCCGGCGTCGTAGTCGCCGAAACGCCGCCCGGCGACCCGCGGGATGTTGGCGTAGGCCACGCAGGAGGCGTCGCCGTTGCCGTGCTCCAGGCTGAGGTTGATGGCCTTGCAGATGGTCAGGCAGGCCAGGTTGCCGTCGGTGTGCAGGGCCGGCGAGAACAGCGTGGTCAGCGCCTCGATGGTGGCCAGGGCGAGCGGGTCGCGCATCGGCGGCAGGTCGATGAGCGTCTCGATGGGCCGCGCGCCGAGCTGCGCGCGGATGCGTTCGTACTCGGCCTGCACCGTCGCGTCGTCCGGGTGGGCCGGCCAGTCGATGCCCACGTGGCGGAGAAAATCCAGGCACACGGCCACCGCGTCGTCGCGGCGGTCGAGGATCAGGTAGACGTCCACCTGCAGGCAGGCCACCCAGGCGCGCTGCACGGTGGTCGCGGCGCGCCCGGACAGCGCCCGCAGGCGCTGCTCGGCCACGGCCACCTGGCCGGTGACGAACTCGCACTCGGCGCGGCCGGATTCCAGGGCGAACATCAGCTCGTGCCGGGCCTGCCAGCACGCCTCGTCCAGCAGCTCCAGGCCCCGGCTGAAATAGGCCAGCGCCGAGGCATAGGCGGCCGAGGCCCTGGCCCGCTGCCCGGCGAGCAGGTTGAACCCGGCCAGCCGCTCCCGTTCGGCCGGTTCGGCGATCAGCGCGGCGCCGCGGTTGAGCTGGCCGACGATCTCGAAGATGGCCTCTTCGCGTGCCTGCGGCGGCGTCTGCTCGGCCAGCAGGCGGCCGATCCGCAGGTGCGCCGCGGCGCGTTCGGCCTGCGGGATCAGCAGGTAGGCCGCCTCGTGGATGCGGTCGTGGGCGAAGGCGTAGGCGCCGTCCACGCGCTCCACCAGCTCCTGCCGGATGGCCGCCCACAGGGCCCGCTGCAGCTGGCCGCGGGGCAGCGCCAGCACGCGGCCCAGGGCCCCGGCCTCGGCGCGGTTGCCCAGGCAGGCCAACTGCTGCAGCACCTCGCGGGTCTGCGCCGGCAGGCGGCCCAGCTTGTCGAGCATCAGGTCGACGACGTTGTCGGTGTAGCCCATGGCCTGGATGCGCCCCAGGTCCCAGCGCCAGCCCCGCGCGCCGGCGTCGAAGGCCAGCAGGCCCTCCTCGGCCAGGGCCTGGAGGAACTGGATGACGAAGAACGGATTGCCGGCGGTCTTCCCGTGCACCAGTTGCGCCAGCGGGCGGACGTGCGCCGGCTCGCCGTGCAGCGCCTCGGCGATCAGCTGCTCGACGTGGGCGCGGCCGAGCGGCGCCAGGCCGATCTCGTCGATGCGCACCTGCGCCTTGCCGACCTTGCGCAGCGTGGCGCGCAAGGGGTGGGCCTCGTCCACCTCGTTGCTGCGGTAGGCGCCGACCAGCATCAGGTGGCGCAGGTCGTCGCTGGTCAGCAGCTCTTCCAGCAGGCCGAGGGTGGCCGCATCCAGCCATTGCAGGTCGTCGAGGAACAGCGCCAGCGGGTGCTCCGGCCGGGCGAACACGCCGATGAAGCGCTTGAACACCAGCAGGAAACGGCGCTGCGCCTGCTGCGGTTCTAGCAGCGGCAGCGGCGGCGGCTCGCCGATGACCAGCTTCAGCTCCGGGATCAGCTCGGTCATGACCCGCGCGTTGGCGCCCAGCGCCGCCAGCAGGGCCTGGCGCCAGCGCGCCAGTTCCCGCTCGTTCTTGCCCAGGAGCATGCGCACCAGGCCCTGGAAGGCCTGCACCAGGGTCGAGTACGGGATGTTGCGCTTGTACTGGTCGAACTTGCCGGCGGCGAACAGCCCGCGCGGCGGCACCAGCAGCTTGTGCAGCTCGTTGACCACCGAGGACTTGCCGATGCCGGAGTAGCCGGACACCAGCACCAGCCCCGGCGCGTCACCGCCGACTATGCGCTCGAAGGCGGCGACCAGGGTGGCCACCTCGGCGTCGCGGCCGTAGAGCTTCTCGGGGACCAGCAGGCGCTCCGGCACGCTGTGCCCGTCCAGCGGGAAGTCGTCGATGCGCCCCTGGCGCTGCCAGTTCGCCAGGCAACGGCGCAGGTCGTGCTCCAGCCCCGCGGCGCTCTGGTAGCGTTCCTCGGCGGTCTTGGCCAGCAGCTTCATGACCAGCCGCGACAGCGGCGCGGGGATGCCCGCCACCCGCGCAGCGGGCGGCACCGCCTGGCGCGCGATGTGGCAGTGCACCCACTCCATGGCCTCGCTGGCGGCGAACGGCAGGTCGCCGGTGAGCATCTGGTAGAGGGTGATGCCCAGGGCGTAGAGGTCGCTGCGCGAGTCGATCGAGCGGTTCATCCGCCCGGTCTGCTCGGGCGCCATGTAGGCCAGGGTGCCGGCGATGGTCTCCGGCGGTTCCGGCGCCTGGCGCTCGCGCGGCAGCCACGAGGCCAGGCCGAAGCCAGTGAGGCGGACGCGGCCATCGGCGCAGTCGACCAGGATGTGCGGCGGCTTCAGGTCCTTGTGCACCAGGCCGCGCAGGTGCAGGCGGCCCAGGGCCGCGCTGATGCCCACGGCCAGCTGCAGGAAGCGGCCGGTCTCCATGGGCGCCCCCAGCCGGGCCGACAGCGGCTCGCCGCCGGGGTCCTCCAGCACCAGCAGGCTGCGCCCGCCCTCGCGCAGCAGCGCCAGCGGGCGCACCGCCCAGGCGCCATCCAGCTCGTCCTTCAGGCCGAACTCGTGGGCCAGGCGTTCCAGGCTCGCGGGCTGCGGCGGCTCGCCGGCCGGGCGCGCGAGCAGCACGCTCAGCGCTTCGTCACGCGGGTGCCGTCCACGGCTGAAGACGCGCTCGCCGTCGTCCCACAGGGCCTGCTGTCTGTCGCTCATCCCCGCTCCACGCCGCGCCCGCTCAGGGGGCCCGGCGCGTCTGCGGCGCGATGCCCAGGGCCTCGGACTTGCGCACCAGGTCCGCCACCGAGCGCGCCGCCAGCTTGCGCATCAGCTGCCCGCGGTGGACCTTCACCGTCACCTCGCTGAGGTTCAGCTCGGCGGCGATCTGCTTGTTCATCAGGCCGGCCACCACGTAGCCCATCACCTCCCGCTCGCGGGCGGTGAGCGCGGCATAGGCCTCGCGCAGCCCGGCGCTGGAGCGCTCGGCGGCGAGCCGCTCGGTGTCCCTGGCCAGGGCGCTGGCCACGGCGTCGAGCATGTCCTGGTCGCGGAACGGCTTGGCGAGGAAGTCGACCGCCCCCGCCTTCATGGCCTTGACGGTCATGGCGATGTCGCCGTGGCCGGTCATGAACACGATGGGCATGCGCAGGCCGTGCTTCTGCACCTGCTCCTGGAAGGCCAGGCCGCTCTCGCCGCGCAGGCGCACGTCGAGCACCAGGCAGCTGGGCACGTCGTGGCGGGGGAAGGCGAGGAAGTCCCGGGGGGATTCGAAGGCCTCCACGCGCAGGCCGATGGAGCGCAGCAGGCCCGACAGCGCCAGGCGCATCGACTCGTCGTCGTCCACCACGTAGACCACGGGGTCCTGGTGGCCGGCGGCGCCCTGGGCCGAACCCGATTGCGACCACGAACTCATTTCGTCTCCTCTGGCGGCCGGCGGTGCGCGCGGCATGCAGCCCGAAAAATCTAGCCCATGCCGCCATGCCCGGCAACGCGGCGGCCGGGCGGCTGGCATCCGCACGAGGTTAGCGCGCCGCCGCGCGCACCCGCCAGGCCATAAATCCCAGGTTATCGGCCAGCGCCGACGCCGCGCTTGCAAAGCGCAACCGCAGGCGGTATTCCGCCAGGCAACTGAAACTGGCATGGCGGCGTGGCGATGAACGAAACCCCTGGCGACAGCGTGATGAACGAAACACCCGGCGGCCCGCGCGACGTGCTGTTCGTGGCCTACCCGGACATGGGCCTGCTCGACCTCAGCGGCGCCCAGACGGTGTTCTGGGCCGCCAGCAAGGCGCTGGCCGAACGCGGCCTGCCCGGCTACCGCCTGCGCACCGCCAGCCTCGCCGGCGGCCTGGTGCGCACGGTGGAGGGCCTGGCGGTGGACAGCGTAGCCCTGGCCCCGCCGCAGAGCCTGGCGGTGGACACCCTGGTGGTCCCCGGCGCCCCGGACATCTGCCAGACCCTGGACAGCCACGCCGAGCTGGCGGCCTGGATAGCCGCCGCCGCGCCGCGGGCCCGGCGCGTCGCCGCGGTGTGCAGCGGCGCCTTCCTGCTGGCCAAGGCCGGCCTGCTCGACGGCCGCCGCGCCGCCACCCACTGGGCCCTGTGCGACACCCTCGGGCAGCGCTTCCCGGCGGTGCAGGTGGATGCCGACGCCATCTTCATCCAGCAGGGCGCGGTCTGGACCTCGGCGGGCGTGAGCGCCGGCATCGACCTGGCGCTGGCCCTGGTGGAGGCCGACTGCGGCCGCGAGGTGGCCATGGCGGTGGCCCGCGAACTGGTGGTGTACCTCAAGCGCCCCGGCGGCCAGGCGCAGTACAGCACGCTGCTGCAGTCCCAGGCCGCGGACAGCCCGCTGTTCGACGAGCTGCACCTGTGGCTGGCCGAGCACCTGGGCGAGCCCGGGCTGACGGTGGAAAGCCTGGCCGAGCGTGCGCGGATGAGCCCGCGCAACTTCTCGCGGGTCTACAAGCAGAAGACCGGCCGCACCCCGTCCAGGGCCATCGAGCTGTTCCGCCTGGAGGCGGCCAGGCGCCTGCTGGAGCACTCGACGCAGAGCATCGAGCAGATCGCCCGGCAATGCGGCTTCGGCAACGAGGAGCGGATGCGCGGCACCTTCCAGCGCAACCTGTCCCTCTCCCCGCGCGACTACCGCAGCCGTTTCACTCGCGAGGCCTGAGTGCTGCCTTCGTCTTCGTATGGATGAGCTTGCCTTTTAGTGATCAAGGCAAGTTACGAAGTTGTGGAAAGTGCCTCGACGGAAGTTTGCAAGAACCCATACCCAGGTCTCGCCGGACTATACCCAGGTATACTTCTTCGCCTTGTCCGCTGGCGTATCTTGAAATCTCGACAGATACCGCCACGAGCAATTTCGGATGATCCAAGAACCCCCGAGTCACCATACGGCCGTGATTGCCGTGGTCGACGACGATGAATCCGTGCGCGCGGCGCTGGAGAGCCTGCTGCGCGCCAGCGGCTACCGCGTGCGCAGTCATTCCAGCGCCTTGGACTTTCTCTCCGCCGGAGAGCCCGGCGAGGTGCAGTGCCTGGTTTCCGACGTGCAGATGCCCGGCATGAGCGGCCTGCAGCTGCATGCAAGGCTCATCGCCATGGGCCTGTGCGTTCCCGTCATCTTCATCACCGCCTACCCCGAGGCGGTTCCCGTCCCGCTCGCCTGCCTGTCCAAACCGTTCGACGCCGAGCGCCTGCTCGCGTGCATCGAAAGCGCCCTGCGCCAGCCCTGCTGAAACCTCCCCGGCAAGTTCCGCCGATACCTAGGTATATATCCGCCAGACCAACGCACTATTCCGCGAACCCCATGTAGAAGTGTGCGGCGCAAGTTCCCCGAATAGCATGAATTCCACAGCGGACGATCGGATGCAGCCAATGCCGGCACGATGATCGTCACGCCGGACCTGAAGCCGAAACTTCAAGGTCATTCATCCCCTCACCTATTCGGGAGCAAGTCATGAAACAGCAGATTCTGATCGTTGGCGCAGGCTTCGGTGGGCTCTGGAGCGCCTTGAGCGCGGCACGCCTGCTGGACAAACACGACCGTCACGACGTACAGGTCACCCTCCTGGCGCCCCAGGCGGAGCTGCGCATCCGCCCACGCTTCTACGAGCCCGAGGTGGACCGCATGTTCGCCCCGCTGGACGCCCTGTTCGACACCGTGGGCATACGCTTCGTCCAGGGCACCGCCGAGCGCATCGACGAGCAGGCGCAGACCGTCGGCTACCGCGACGCCGCCGGCCGCCAGGGCGAGCTGGGCTACGACCGCCTGGTGCTGGCCACCGGCAGCCAGCTCGCCCGGCCGCCGGTGCCGGGCCTGGGCAGCCACGCCTTCGACGTCGACCAGATCGAGTCCGCGGCACGCCTGGAAGAACACCTCAAGGCCCTGGGCGAGCGGCCCGCCAGCCCGGCGCGCAACACCGTGGTGATCGCCGGCGGCGGCTTCACCGGCATCGAGACCGCCACCGAGATGCCGGCGCGCCTGCGCCAGGCGCTGGGCGCGGACCAGGACATCCGCGTGGTCATCGTCGACCGCGGCGCGCAGGTGGCCGCCGCCCTGGGCGACGGCATCCGCCCATCCATCGTCGAAGCCTCCAGGGAACTGGGCATCGAATGGCTGCCCGGCGCCAGCGTCGCGGCGGTGGACGCCAATGGCGTGACCCTCGCCGACGGCCGCCGCATCGACAGCCACACGCTCATCTGGACCGTGGGCTTCCGCGCCAGCCCGCTGACCGGGCAGGTGAGCGGCGAGCGCGACGCCCAGGGCCGCCTGCACGTGGACGGCAACCTCCGGGTACGCGGCCAGGGCAGGATATTCGCCGCCGGCGACGTGGCCTACGCCGCCACCGACGACCTCGGCAACCACGCGGTGATGTCCTGCCAGCACGCCATCTCCCTGGGCCGCCACGCCGGCAACAACGCCGCCGCCGACCTGCTGGGCGTGCCGCCCACCACCTACCGCCAGCCCAAGTACGTGACCTGCCTGGACCTGGGCGCCTGGGGCGCGGTGTACACCGAGGGCTGGGACCGCCAGGTCAAGCTGGTCGGGCAGCCGGCCAAGGAGCTGAAGACGCAGATCAACACCCTGTGGATCTACCCACCGGCAGCGGACCGCAGCATCGCCCTGGCGGCGGCCGATCCGCTCATTCCGGTGGCCTGATCGCGGACGGAGTCCGCTCCTACGACCGTGCTTCCCTGGAACCGTAGGAGCGGACTCTGTCCGCGATCATCCGTCGTTGAAAACGGCGGATAACGCCGTAGGCGTTATGCGCCCTACGAACTATCGCGAACACGGGGAACCGAGGTTCGCGAGCAAGCTCGCTCCTACGAAGAGCATGCCCGCTCTTGCTCTGGTTTTTTGGATTTCCAGAGAAACAACCGAGCGCACCGGAACGCCCCTTCAGAAGGCCGAGCGAAACCGGCGCTCAGGAGGTCATGCGACATGGATGTCGCGAGAGCCCCGATGGGCTACAGGGACGTACCCTCGGGGCGGGCCTCCGTGGCGGGGGAGTTCACGAGGGTAGCCCGGCTTCATCGGGCCCGTATGTCGGGGCAAGCCTTTTTGGTTCCTTTTGTGGCGATTGACAAAAGGGACTCGCCCGAGGGGGCGAAACGAGAAACATCAACGCACTCGGAGCGGCGCGCTACACCAAACCCCAAGCCACTGGTTTCCCGCGTTCGCGGTTATCCGCCGTTTCCAATGACAAAATCGCGGACGGAGTCCGCTCCTACGGGCGCCAGGGAAGCACGGTCGTAGGAGCGGACTCCGTCCGCGATTGGCCCCCGGCTATGCCGGACGCCCCGGTGGCATGGCCGGCGGCGGACAACCGCGAACGGTTATTCGCCCTAGGGTGCGGCCTGGAACCAATCTCACCCCTGCGCGCTGGGCACCTCGTCCTCGCTGATGCAGTGCTCGATCTCGGTCACCTTGTGCAACGCAAGATCGGCGCAGGGGTAGGCCCCGAAGATGCGTCCCTGGTAGAAGACCACCCAGACGAACCCCAAAGGCTCCACGCCCGCCAACCCCCGGACCAGCGTCTGGAACCGGGGGGGCAGGTCGTCGATGTGCATCTGTGCCATACCGCGCAGGATCATGGCGGCTCACCTCTTGCCCGGAAGGCCGCATTCTCGGTTCCCGGCGGCCGCTGGGCAATACGACGGAAGTTTGCCGGGCGCGGCTATCGTGCCGCGGCGCCCAGCGGCGGGAGCAGCTCGGTGGCGATCAGCGGCAGCTTCGGCGGCGCGCAGAAGTCGATGGGCAGGCGGGCCTGGGCCGCGGCGACGACGGCTTCCACGCCCAGCACGCGCAGGGTCATCTCGGCGATGTCCTCGATCATCTCCATGGGCAGCCGCTCCTGGTAGATGTCCTGCATGACGCCGTAGGAGCTGCCGGACACCATGGCGATCACCGCGGCCTCGTTGACCACCTGGAAGGCGCCGTTGCCCATGCCCTCCTCCAGGTCGCGGCGGAAGAACTGGCGCATGCCCAGGATGAAGTTCTGGGTGGGCAGGCTGGCGTCGAACAGCAGGTGGCCGATGTCCTGCCCCGGCGCGGCCATCCGCAGCGTCTGGCGCACGGAGGTGGCGACTATGGCCTGCAGGTCGGTCAGGCCCTCGATGGCCTGGCTGACGACCTGCCGCGTGGCCATCACCAGCAGGGCGCAGATGTCGTCCAGGACGTCCTCGCGGGTCCGGTAGTAGTTGTAGAAGGTACCGGGGGCCATCTCGGCCCGCTCCGTCAGGTTGTATACCGTCAGGGCGCTCGCACCGCCCTCCAGGGCCAGTTCCTGGGCCGCGATCAGCAGTTTGCTGCGTGTCCTGTCTCTTTTGCCAATGGCCATAAATGCTCCGTCTGCCTGCCACGAAGAATAGCGGAGCGTCGAGGTATTGAAAATCTTTCATTTCTGAAATACCTTCAATTAACGCTTCCGAACAATAACAATGGAGCCGGCACCCGATGCCAATCCCACAACGTCCTTGCACTGCGTGCGTCTCACTGCTGCGCGGCCCCAGCGCCTTCCGCCCCACCCTTTGCGCCGGGAGGCAAGCCGCATGATCCTGCGCAACCAGGCCGACATCGAACGCTTCGAACGCACGCCGCTCGCCGAGCATGACCTGCCGCAGGATACCTACCACGCCCTGCGCCGCAGCGCGCGACAGCGCCCGGACGCCCCGGCGCTGAGCTTCTTCTTCGACGCCGAACACTACCAGCAGGCCTGGCACTGGAGCCATGGCGAACTGTTCGCCGAGATCACCCGCACCGCCAACGCCCTGCATGCGCTGGGCGTCGGCCCCGGCGACGTGGTGGCCCTGGTCCTGCCCAACCTGCCGGAAACCCATTTCTGCACCTGGGGCGGCGAGGCGGCTGGCATCGTCATGCCGATCAACCCGCTGCTGGACGGCGCGCAGATCGCCGACCTGCTGCGCGCGGCCAACGCCAGGGTGCTGGTGACCCTGGAGCCCACGCCCGGGCAGGACGCCTGGGAACGCATCGCCCCGCACCTCGACCAGTTGCCGGCCCTGCGCGAGCTGGTCTGGGTGAGCACCGCCCCCTACCTGGACGCCCCGCGCGCCCGGGCCCAGCGCGAGTACGCCACACAGCAACGCCAGCGCCTGGGCCGCAATGTCCACGACCTGCATGGCCTGCTGGCCGGGCAGCCAACCGAGCGGCTGGCCAGCGGCCGTGTCATCCGCCCCACGGACGCGTCCTCGTACTTCTGCACCGGCGGCACCACCGGCCTGCCGAAGATCGCCGTGCGCACCCATGGCGCCGAGGTCTTCGACGCCTGGGCGCTGGGCGCCATGCTCGCCGGCGAGCCGACCCGCGAGCGCTACTTCTGCGGCCTGCCGCTGTTCCATGTGAACGCCCAGCTGGTGACCGGGCTGCGCCCCTGGCTGCAGGGCGGCCACGTGATCCTCGGCACGCCCCAGGGCTACCGCGCCCCCGGGTTGCTGGCGCGCTTCTGGCAGATCGTCGAGCACTACCGCATCACCTTCTTCTCCGGCGTGCCCACCGTCTACGCCACGCTGCTGCAGCAGCCGGTGGGCGCTGCCGACATCTCCAGCCTGGACTACGCGCTGTGCGGCGCCGCGCCCATGCCGGTGGAGCTGTTCCGCGACTTCGAGCGGGTCAGCGGGGTGCGCATCCTCGAAGGCTACGGGCTGACCGAGGGCACCTGCGTTTCCTCCTGCAACCTGCCCGACGCCGAGCGGCGCATCGGTTCCATCGGCCTGCGCCTGCCCTACCAGCCGATGCGCGCGGTGATCCTCGACGACGACGGCCACTACCTGCGCGATGCCGCGGTGGACGAGGTGGGCGCCATCGTCCTGCGCGGGCCCAACCTGTTCGCCGGCTACCTGGACGAGTCGCACAACCGCGGCGTGTGGCTGGACATCGACGGCCAGCGCTGGCTGAACAGCGGCGACCTCGGGCGCCAGGACGCCGAGGGCTACTTCTGGCTCACCGGGCGCAAGAAGGAGCTGATCATCCGCGGCGGCCACAACATCGACCCGAAGCAGATCGAGGAAGCCCTGCAGGGGCACCCGGCGGTGGCCCTGGCGGCCGCGGTGGGCAGCCCGGACGCCTACGCCGGCGAGGTGCCGGTGGCCTACGTGCAGCTGGTGCAGGGCGCCCAGGCCGACAGCGAGGAACTGCTGGCCTTCGCCGCCCGCCACGTCAGCGAGCGCGCCGCGGTGCCCAAGCGCATCGAGATCCTCGCCGCCCTGCCGGTGACGCCGGTGGGCAAGCTGTTCAAGCCCGCCCTGCAGCGGCGCGAGATCGAGCGCGTGGTGCGCCAGGAGGCCGCCCAGGCCGGCTATGCGGTGGAAGTGGAGGTCGTCCAGGACGGCCGCCGCGGCACCCTCGCCCGGCTCCAGGGCCCGGACCGCCACGACCTGGCGGCGGCGCTGGGGCGCTACGCCTTCCAGGTCGAGTGCCTGCCATGAAGCACGGCGCCTTGCTCCGCGACTGACGAATTTTCGCAAGCCGGCCCGGCGGCCGGGAGCGGGAATTTCATGGAAGTCGCAAGCAAGGCGCCATCGAGCATTGACCACAACCGACCGAGCGAGGGCCCAGAACACAGGAAAACACCATACGAATCAACAGGAAATCCACGCCGGCCGCAGGCCGGGCAAGGCGCCGCGGGCCCCGCCTGGCACAGCCATTGCCCTGGATGAAGCAGTGCCTGCCGCTTCCGGATTTTCTCAAGCAAGGGAACCTTTCACTTCTCCGCCGCGCAGAACGCCCGTTCTTCGCCAGGGGAGCTGTCTGCCCCGAGAAAAGTGCACTGCATGCCACACAACAACAAAAAGGTATGAGTCATGAACCACAAACCAATGCCCCGGCACCGCGCCTGCGTGCCCCTGGCGCTCGGCCTGGCCGGCAGCCTGGCCGTGCCGGCCTACGGCGTGACCTTCAAGGCCGGCGAGATCGAAGGCCAGTTCGACAGCACCTTCAGCCTGGGCGCCAGCTGGGCCCTGCGTGACGCCGATTCCAAGCTGATCGGCGAGAACAACGGCGGCAAGGGCTTCGCCAGCGGCACCGACGACGGCCGCCTGAACTTCAAGAAGGGCGAGACCTTCTCGAAGATCTTCAAGGGCCTGCACGAACTCGAGCTGAAGTACGGCGACAGCGGCGTGTTCGTCCGCGGCAAGTACTGGTACGACTTCGAGCTCAAGGACGAGCACCGCCTGGTGTACGACATCGACGACCACGGCCGCGAGGAAGGCGCCAAGTCCTCCGGCGGGCAACTGCTCGATGCCTTCCTCTACCACAACTACATGATCGCCGACCTGCCCGGCACCGTGCGCCTGGGCAGGCAGGTGGTCAGCTGGGGCGAAAGCACCTTCATCCAGGGCGGCATCAACACCATCAACCCGGTGGACGTCTCGGCGTTCCGCCGCCCCGGCGCCGAGATCAAGGAAGGCCTGATCCCGGTGAACATGTTCTACCTGTCCCAGGCGATCACTGACAACCTCTCCGCCGAGGGCTTCTACCAGCTCGGCTGGCAGCAGACGGTGATCGACAACTGCGGCACCTTCTTCTCGCAGAACGACTTCGTCCCCGACGGCTGCAACGGCGTGCCGGTGGGCCCGAACCTGACCGGCAACCCGGCGGCGATGGCGGCGCTGACGCCCTTCGGCATCAACCTCGGCCGCGAAGGCATCGTGGTGCCGCGCCTGGGCGACGACGACGCGCGCGACGGCGGCCAGTGGGGCGTGGCGCTGCGCTGGATGGTGCCGAGCCTGGACACCGAGTTCGGCGCCTACTTCATCAACTACCACAGCCGCCAGCCCTACGTTAACTCCTACTCCAGCCCCAACGCCGACAACCTGAACTTCGTCCCGCAGCTGTGCGGCAACCTCGGCATCGGCGACCCCGGCGCCTGCGCCGGCGCCCTGGGCCCGGCGCTGAACGACCTGGCGCTGGCCTACCGCCTGGGCACCTCCAAGTACCAGGTCACCTACCCCGAGGACATCCGCCTGTACGGCCTGAGCTTCGCCACCACCCTGTCCACCGGCACGGCGCTGTCCGGCGAGATCAGCTACCGGCCGAACATGCCGCTGCAGCTCAACGCGGTGGACCAGGTGTTCGCCTCCAGCGGCATCCCCGCCTTCTCGCCGCTGCTGTCCTCCTGCGCCTACCCGGTGGCCGACGACGCGCTGCTGCAGGGCTACCAGCGCAAGCCGGTGACCCAGGCGCAGGTCACCGCGGTGCAGTTCTTCGACCAGGTGATGGGCGCCGACCGGGTGACCCTGATCGGCGAGGTCGGCGCGGTCCACGTCGGCAACCTCGAAGGCAAGGGCGGCCTGCGCTACGGCCGCGACGCGGTGTTCGGCCAGGGCGCGCTGTACCCGGACAACGGCCTGTGCCAGACCACCACCAGCGCCGCGACCGCGCGCAACTGCAACAACCACGGCTTCACCACCGACTTCTCCTGGGGCTACCGCATGCGCGCCATCTGGGAGTACAGCAACCTGATCCCGTCGGTGACGCTCAAGCCCAACATCGCCTGGTCCCACGACGTCGAAGGCTACGCGCCGGAGCCGGGCTTCAATGAAGGCAGCAAGGCCATCAGCGTCGGCATCGACGCCGACTACCGCAACACCTACACCGCCAGCCTGTCGGTCACCGACTTCTTCGATGGCGACTACAACACCAACGTCGATCGCGACTTCGTCGCCTTCAGCGTCGGCATGTCCTTCTGAGCCGGAGTTCCGCACATGAACCACTTGATCAAAGGCACCACCCTCGGCCTGTCGCTGCTGGCCGGCACCGCCCTCGCCGCCGCCACCCCCGAGCAGGCCGCGGAACTGGGCAAGCGTCTCACCCCGCTGGGCGCCGAGCGCGCCGGCAACGCCGACGGCAGCATCCCCGAATGGACCGGCGGCCTGCCCACCAACGCCGGCAGCAAGGACGGCGCGGGCTTCCTCGGCAACCCCTACGCGGCGGAGAAGCCGCTGTTCGTCATCGACGCGAAGAACGTCGACAAATACAAGGACAAGCTGAGCCCCGGCCAGCTGGCCATGTTCAAGCGCTACCCGGACAGCTACCGCATGCCGGTCTACCCGAGCCACCGCAGCGTCGCCCTGCCCGATGCCATCTACAACGACGCCAGGGCCAACGCCCTGCACGCGAAGATGATCAAGGACGGCAACGGCCTGGCCGACTTCCTCACCGCCTACCCCTTCCCCATCCCGCAGAACGCCCAGGAAGTGATGTGGAACCACACCACCCGCTACCGCGGCGGCAGCGTCAAGCGCCTGAGCGTGCAGGCCACCCCGGACAAGGACGGCGGCTTCACCCCGGTGTTCTTCCAGCTGCAGTTCACCTACCGCGACCAGCTCAAGGAATTCGACCCGGGCAACCCCGGCAACGTGCTCTTCTACTACAAGGAGGCGGTGACCGCGCCGGCGCGCCTGGCCGGTGACGTGCTGCTGGTGCACGAGACCATCGACCAGGTCGCCGAACCGCGCCAGGCGTGGATCTACAACGCCGGCCAGCGCCGCGTGCGGCGTGCCCCGCAGGTGGCCTACGACGGTCCCTACCCGGCCTCCGAGGGCCAGCGCGTGGGTGACAACTTCGACTTGTACAACGGCGCCCAGGACCGCTACACCTGGAAGCTGCTGAGCAAGCGCGAGATGTACATCCCCTACAACGCCTTCGCCCTCGACGCGCCCGGCAAGCAGTACACCGACGTGATCAAGGCCGGCCACCTCAACCCCGACCTGACCCGCTACGAGCTGCACCGCGTCTGGGTGGTGGAGGCCAACCTCAAGCCCGGCGCACGGCACATCTATGCCAAGCGCGTGTACTTCATCGACGAGGATTCCTGGCAGATCGCGCTGGCCGACCACTACGACGGCCGCGGCAACCTCTGGCGCGTCGCCGAAGGCCACATGGAACCCCTCTACGACGTGAAGGTGCCCTGGCTCGCGGTGGAAACCCTGTACGACCTGCAGAACGGTCGCTACATCGCCTCGGGCATGCGCAACCAGGAACGCAACGCCATCGAGTTCGGCGTGAAGGCGGTCGCCGCGGACTTCACCCCGACCGCGCTGAGGAATGCCGGCGTGCGCTGAGCACGCCGCCCCCGGGCAAGGGTGGGCCCCGGCCCGCCCCTGCACTCCTGACGCAACGCCTTGCAGCCACCCCGGTGGCTGCCTTTTTTTCCGGTGCGGGCAACCGCGCCCAAGCCTTGCGAGGCTCGCCCCCATGAGCAGACACCACGCCAAGGGCGCAGCGCGCCCCACACCACCCGCCAGCGAAGCGGCCAGCCCGATCGGCCCGGAAGTCCTCAAGCGCCTGCACTTCAACCCCGGCCAGGGGCTGATCTGGCTGGACGACCGGCGCATGGTGCTGATGCACACCGAGGCCCTGGGCGCCCTGCGCCAGGAGCTGATCGAGAGCCTGGGCATGGACTCCGCGCGCGGCCTGCTGACGCGCTTCGGCTACGCCGCCGGCTGCCGCGACGCGCACATCTCGATGAAGATCCGCAGCCCGCGGGAAGGCATCGAGGACTTCATGCGCCGCGGCAGCCAGTTCCACGCGCTGCAGGGCATCCTGGTGGTCGAGGAAGTGCATTTCGACCTCGACGTGGAACGCGGCCACTGCCACCTGGAATTCAACTGGCGCAACTCCTTCGAGGCCCAGCAGCACACCGCCACCTACGGCATCGGCGGGCGCCCGGTGTGCTGGTCGGCGCAGGGCTACGCCTCGGGCTTCCTCAGCACCTGCATGGGCAAGCGCATCCTGGTGCGCGAGCTGGCCTGCTGCTCGATGGGCGAGGACCACTGCCACTGCCTGGCCAAGCCGGTGGAGGACTGGAGCGACGCGGAAAACGACCTGAAGTACTTCGAGCCGGGCCCGGTGACCTTCGTCGCCCATCCCCTGGCCCATACCGCACCGCTGGCCGAAGCCGCGCCCCCGCCGGCTGCCGCCGTGCAGCGCCCTGGCGTGATCGGCGCCTCGGTGCCCTTCAGCAGCGTGCTGCACAAGATCCGCCGCGTCGCGCCGACCAACGCCACGGTGCTGCTGCTGGGCGAGAGCGGCGTCGGCAAGAGCGCCTTCGCCCGCGAGATCCAGCGCGCCAGCCGGCGCGCCGAGCGGCCGTTCCTGGAAGTCAACTGCGCCGCCATCCCCGAGCAGCTGATGGAAGCCGAGCTGTTCGGCGTGGAGCGCGGCGCCTTCACCGGCGCCAGCGAGGCGCGCCCCGGGCGCTTCCAGCTGGCCGACGGCGGCACCCTGTTCCTCGACGAGATCGGCACCCTGTCGATGACCGCCCAGGGCAAGCTGCTGCGGGTGATCCAGAGCGGCGAATTCGAGGCCCTGGGCGGCAGCACCACGCGCAAGGTGGACGTGCGCATCATCGCCGCCACCAACGAGGAACTGCGCGACGCGGTGCGCGAGGGGCGCTTCCGCGAGGACCTGTTCTACCGCCTGAACGTCTTCCCCATCGTCATCCCGCCGCTGCGCGACCGCCGCGACGACATCCCCCTGCTGCTGGAACACCTGATCCGCCACTACAGCGCCCTGCACGGCCGGCGCATCACCGGCCTGACCGCCCAGGCCCTGCAGCTGCTGCTCAACTACCGCTGGCCGGGCAACGTGCGCGAGCTGGAGAACGTCATCGAGCGCGGGGTGATCCTCGCCGACGACGGCCAGCCGCTGACCTACAACCAGCTGTTCACCCTGGACGGCAGCGTGCGCGAACAGGGCACCCTGGGCTGGAACGAACTGGGCCTGCTGGCCGAGCAGGAAATCGCCACCGAGGCCCTGAACGTCGCCGGCGAACGCGGCGGCGCCGAGGCCGACGCGCTGAGCGCCTGGGCCGACGGCATGGTGCAGCGCGCGGCGGTGTCGCTGGACGAGGTGGAGAACGCCCTGGTGCGGGCGGCCTTTGCCAGTGCCGGGGGGAATATGTCGAAGGCGGCCACCTTGCTGGGGGTGACGCGGGCGCAGTTGGCGTATCGGGTGAAGAAGCTGCAGGAGGATAATGTCGGCTTTTCGTAGGAGCGAGCTTGCTCGCGAACGGTATTTCCCGGCTGTCATTGATGCTGGGCTGAACTCCGTCCCCTCTCCCTAACCCTCTCCCTGAAGGGAGAGGGGACCGTTCGGCGTGCGCTGGTATTTCCGCGTTAGCCGGCTAGCACAGAGACTACCGGCTGAACCAAGTGTGTGGTGGTCAAATAATTTCGGACACTTCGATAGGTTGTCTGGGTGGCCTGCGCTCGTAGCTGGTGGGTGGCAGATA
>NZ_JAZAQP010000036.1:0-66852 GCF_036231725.1 Pseudomonas sp. JH-2
GACGCCGAGCTGTACTACGGGGTGCACGTCACCAACTGGCTGACCGTGCGGCCGAACCTGCAGTACATCAAGCATCCTGGCGGCGTCTACGAGGTGGACAACGCCCTGGTCGCCGGGCTGAAGATCCAGTCCAGCTTCTGACGCGCGCATCGACTCGCTCCTGAGGTGCTGCCTGTACTTGGCCCGCCCGCCATCATCGGGGCGGGCTTTTTGTTCGTAGGGGGATAACCGTTCGCGGTTATCCGCCGATACGCCGGCGTCACAGCCAACGCCCAGGTCAACCTCGGAGCCACCGGGCACCGAGGCTAAACGGCGGATAACGCCTGGGGCGTTATGCGCCCTACGTGGCTGGCGCCCTCATTGCCTCTACAGGGGCTATTGCGCCCCGGGATGAAAAAATCCGGACATGTGACTGGGGTTCTATGCTTTTCAGGTAGAATCTGCGCTTTTTTCACCAACGTGTAGTAAAACTACACAGATGTCATGCCCCGGGAGCGTCCGGGAAGGGATTGATTCAGGACCTCCGGACAATGCTCGAGCATCCGCTGCAGCGCTTCTTCCATTCCATGCGTGCCAAGCGCCCCTTCGACTGGGTGCGCTTCCAGCGCCGCGACCTGCTGCTGATCGATCACCCCCTGTGCCAGGCGGTCTTCAGCCGCCAGGGCGCGCAACTGCTGCACTTCCGCCCCCAGGGCGAGCGCTCCATGCTGTGGTGCGCCAGCCAGTGGCCGGCCCTGAGCACGGCGCCCATCCGCGGCGGCATCCCGGTGTGCTGGCCGTGGTTCGGCAGCCATCCCAGCGAGCCCGACTGGCCGCCCCACGGTTGGGCCCGACAGCGCGAATGGCGCCTGCTCGACGCCCATGCCGACGAGAGCCTGGTGCAGGTGAGCTGGCAACTGGACATCGAGGACTGGCACGTGCGCCTGGACGCGCGCCTGGGCCGCGAGCTGGAGATGGAGCTGTCCAGCTACCACGAGGACGACAGCGACTGCCTGTTCAGCTTTGCCCTGCAGCCCTACTGGCGCATCGGCTCGCTGCGCCGCAGCGTGGTCCACGGCATGGAGCTGGAGGGCGGCCAGCGCCCGGCGGCGCCGCTGCCCAATACCTGGACGCCACGGGGCGCGGTCAAGCAGGTGCTGTACAACACCGGTTCGCTGGTGCTGGAGGATGCCGGCTGGCAGCGCCGCCTGCGCATCGACAAGAACGCCGCCGCCGGCAGCGTCATCTGGCACCCCGGCAGCCGCGCGGTGGAGCAGGTGGAGCCGGGCGAGGCCGACCGTTTCCTGTGCATCGGCGCCGCCGGCTACCGCCCCGGCGGGCTGATCCTGGCCCAGGGCGAGCGCATGCGCCTGCGGCTGAAGGCCGGGTTGGTCTGACGGTTTCCGCTGCACGGGGTTCGAGCAATCGCGGACGGAGTCCGCTCCTACGATCGTGCCTCCCTGGAGCTGTAGGAGCGGGCCCTGCCCGCGATTCGCGCGCAGGGCGCGCTCCTACATCGAAATGGTGCGGATGATGCGGCGTAGGAGCGGACTCCGTCCGCGATCGGCCGATCCCAGGCGCCGAAATCGCGGATAAATCCGCCTCTGCGAAACAACCACGCCCGGGCGTCAGTCTTCCTCGTCCAGCTGGTACCGCGTCGGCACCAGGCTCTCCTTGATCTTGCGCAGGTGCGGCTGGAAGTCCACGCCGCGGCGCAGGGTCACGCCGGTGGCCAGCACGTCGAGCACCGTCAGCTGGATGATCCGCGAGGTCATCGGCATGTAGATGTCGGTGTCTTCCGGCAGCGGGATGTCCAGGGTGAGGGTGCAGACCTTGGCCAGCGGCGAGTCGGCCGCGGTCAGGCCGAGCACCGAGGCGCCGTTGTCCCGCGCCAGGCGCGCCACGTCCACCAGCTCGCGGGTGCGGCCGGTGTAGGAGATCACCACGAACAGGTCGCCGGTGTGCGCCACCGAGGCGATCATCCGCTGCATCAGCACGTCGCTCTGCGCCGACACCGCCAGGTTGAAGCGGAAGAACTTGTGCTGCGCATCCAGCGCCACCGAGCTGGAGGCGCCGAGGCCGAAGAAGTGGATCTGCCGTGCCTGGATCAGCAGGTCCACGGCGCGGTCCACGGCGCGCGGGTCGATCAGCTTGTAGGCGGCGTCCAGCGAGGCGATGGTGCTGCCGAAGATCTTCCGCGTGTACGCCTCGGGGCCGTCGTCCGCGGCCACCGCCTGGGTGACGAAGGCCGCGCCGCTGGCCAGGCTCTGCGCCAGCTGGATCTTCAGCTCCGGGTAGCCGCTCATGCCGAAGGAGCGGCAGAAGCGGTTCACCGTCGGTTCGCTGACGCTCGCGGCCTGGGCCAGCGCGGCGATGCTGAAGCGGGTGGCCTGCTGCGGGTTCTGCAGGATCACCTCGGCGACCTTGCGTTCGGCCTTGTTCAAGTCTTCCAGGCGCGTCTGGATCTGCTCCAGCAGGTTCTTCATCCGTTCTCCTTGGTGGCCCCTGTGGGGCAATCGACGGCCGGGGACGTGCCCGCGGCCAGCGGCGCTATCCTAACGTCAGGTCGGCAGACGACCAACCGGACCGTGCCTTGGGAAAAATATGTTGTTTAATTACTACATTTTTGCCTTAATGGCGCGGTGTATTCGGCAAATGTTCCTCAAAATCTGTTTGGTAACAACAAATGCCTGATGTCCGCGTTCTGCCTTGCACCCTGGCGCTGTTCGGCGCGCTGGGCGACCTCGCCCTGCGCAAGCTGATCCCCGCCCTCTACCAGCTCGACCGCGAAGGCCTGCTGCACGGCGACACCCGCATCCTCGCCCTGGCCCGCGAGGACGGCGACCCCGCCGCCCACCTGGCCACCCTCGAGAAGCGCCTGCGTCTGGCCGTGCCGGCGCGCGAATGGGACGACGCCGTGTGGGTGCGCTTCCAGCAGCGCCTCAGCTACCTGAGCATGGACTTCCTCGACGCCGCTTCCTACCCGGCGTTGCGCGACGCGGTACCGGCCGGCCTGCCGCTGGTGGCCTACTTCGCCACCCCGGCGGCGGTCTACGGCGGTATCTGCGAGAACCTCGCCGCCCTCGGCCTGGCCGAACGCACCCGGGTGGTGCTGGAGAAACCCATCGGCCACGACCTGGCGTCCTCCCGCGCGGTCAACGAGGCGGTGGCGAAATTCTTCCCGGAGAACCGCATCTACCGGATCGACCACTACCTGGGCAAGGAAACCGTACAGAACCTCATCGCCCTGCGCTTCGCCAACAGCCTGTTCGAGACGCAGTGGAACCAGAACCACATCTCCCACGTGGAGATCACCGTGGCCGAGAAGGTCGGTATCGAGGGCCGCTGGGGCTACTTCGATCAGGCCGGCCAGCTGCGCGACATGGTGCAGAACCACCTGCTGCAGCTGCTCTGCCTGATCGCCATGGACCCGCCCAGCGACCTCTCCGCCGACAGCATCCGCGACGAGAAGGTCAAGGTGCTGCGCGCCCTGGAGCCGATCCCGCCGGAACAACTGGCCAGCCGCGTGGTGCGCGGCCAGTACACCGCCGGCTTCATCGACGGCAAGGCGGTGCCCGGCTACCTGGAAGAGGAACACGCCAACCGCATGAGCGGCGCCGAGACCTTCGTCGCCCTGCGCGTGGACATCCGCAACTGGCGCTGGTCCGGCGTGCCCTTCTACCTGCGCACCGGCAAGCGCATGCCGCAGAAGCTGTCGCAGATCGTCATCCACTTCAAGAACCCGCCGCACTACATCTTCGCCCCGGAGCAGCGCTCGCTGATCAGCAACCGCCTGATCATCCGCCTGCAGCCGGACGAGGGCATCTCCCTGCAGGTGATGACCAAGGACCAGGGCCTGGGCAAGGGCATGCAGCTGCGCACCGGGCCGCTGCAGCTGAGCTTCTCCGAGGCGTACCAGGCTGCGCGCGTGCCGGACGCCTACGAGCGGCTGCTGCTGGAGGTGATGCAGGGCAACCAGTACCTGTTCGTGCGCAAGGACGAGGTGGAGTTCGCCTGGAAGTGGTGTGACCACCTGATCGCCGGCTGGGAACGCCTGGGCGATGCCCCCAAACCCTATGCCGCGGGCACCTGGGGACCCCAGGCGGCCGTGGCGCTGATCGCGAGAGACGGGAAGGACTGGTATGGCGACCATTGATCCGAATCTGCCGGCCGGCGTGCGCTGGACGGCCTGGGAAAGCCCGATGGCGCAGGCCCGCGGCCTGGCCGCCAGCGTGGCCGAGCAACTGCGCGGGGCCATCGCCGAGCGCGGCCGCGCGCTGCTGGCGGTGTCCGGCGGGCGCAGCCCGGTGGCCTTTCTCGAAGCCTTGAGCTGCGAAGTCCTCGACTGGGGCAAGGTGACCGTGACCCTCGCCGACGAGCGCTGGGTGCCGGAGGTCCATCCGGACAGCAACGCCGGCCTGGTGCGCCGCCACCTGCTCAAGGGCGCGGCGGCCAGGGCGCTGTTCTGCGGCCTGTACCACTCGGCGCCGAGCCTGGAAGAGGCGGCAGCCATCGCCGACCGCCAGGTCGCCGAGCTGGCCCTACCCATCGACGTGCTGGTGCTGGGCATGGGCGACGACGGCCACACCGCCTCGTTGTTCCCGGCCAGCCCGGGCCTGGCCGAGGCCCTCGACCCTGCCGGCGCGCGCCATTGCCTGCCGGCCTGGGCGCCGAGCGTGCCGCACCAGCGCCTGACCCTCAGCCGCGCGCTGCTGGCCGCCGCGCGGGTGCAACTGCTGGCGATCCAGGGCGAGGCCAAGCTGGCCACCCTGAAGGCCGCGCTGGCCGTCGAAGACGAAGCAAGCATGCCGGTGAGCGCCTTCCTCCGCGCTCCCCTGTCGATCCACTGGTGCCCCTGAGGCACGGAGTTACCGCAACATGAGCCTTGATTCCCACATCCAGCGCATCGACGCCCTCGCCGAGCGCGCCCGCATCCTGCCGGTGATCACCATCGAGCGCGAGCAGGACATCCTGCCCATGGCCGACGCCCTGGCCGCCGGCGGCATCACGGTGCTGGAAGTGACCCTGCGCACCCCGTTGGGCCTGACCGCCATCCGCACCCTGGCCGCGCAGCGCCCGCAACTGTGCGTGGGCGCCGGCACCGTGCTGGACCCGCAAACCTTCCGCCAGGCGGAAGAGGCCGGCGCGCAGTTCATCGTCACCCCCGGCTGTACCGAGGAACTGCTGCAGCACGCGGTGAGCCGCCCGGTGCCGCTACTGCCCGGCGTAGCCACCGCCTCCGAGATCATGGCCGCCTACCGCCACGGCCTGCGCCGCTTCAAGCTGTTCCCGGCCAAGGTGTGCGGCGGTGTCGAGGCGCTCAAGGCCTTCGCCGGCCCCTTCCCGGAGGTGCGCTTCTGCCCCACCGGCGGGGTAGGGCCGGACAACCTGAACGACTACTACCGCCTGGACAACGTGATGTGCGTGGGGGGCACCTGGATGCTGCCCAAGGCCGCCGTCGCCAGCGGTGACTGGGCCACGGTCGAGCGCCTGTCGCGCGAGGCCCTGGTGCTGCTCGAATCACACTGAGCTGTCCCACGATCGGACGTGCCCGGCCTTGTGCCGGGTTTTTTTTTATGCGTGCGGGGGCTGCTCTTCGTAGGAGCGAGCTTGCTCGCGAACGGGGATCTGCCGGTGGCTTCGGTGCTTGCCCTGAAGAACGCCCTCTCCCTAACCCTCTCCCTGAAGGGAGAGGGGACCGTTCGGAGCGGTCTGGTTTTCCCGAGTCAGCCGGCAAGCGCGATGGTCTTCGGCTGAAGCCACGCCTGTTCTCGGCACGGACTAGCCCCCTCTCCCTTCAGGGAGAGGGCTGGGGAGAGGGGCTCTTGAACCCGGCACCTACGCCACCGGGAAACTCCGTTCGCGAGCAAGCTCGCTCCTACGAAAAAAACCTTCCAGATAATCCCGCAACCGCTCCTGCAGATAGGGCACAGCCTCCCCCTCATCCAATCCGAGGTACTCCTCCACCGCCATCAGCCGCCAGTACTGCCCCTCGTCGCCGAAGCGGATCGCCGCGAACTCCGCTGCCCGCAGCCGCGCCACCAGGAACCAGGCCCAGGGCGCCGGGCCGTGGGTGGCGCGGTAGCGGCGCTGCCATTCGATACGCTCCTGGCCCAGGCGGATGGAGAATTCCTCCTCCAGCTCGCGCAGCGCGCATTCGGCTGGCGTTTCCGCGCCTTCGCGGCCGCCGCCGGGAAAGTCCCAGCAGCCGGGGAAGGGGATGCCGGGCTTTTCGTCTCGGCGGTAGACCACCAGGTGGCCATCGTGGAACAGCGCCAGCTTGGCGCCGGTGAAGGCGGACTCGTCGTTCAACCCGGTTTTCCCCCTGAAAACGGCGCGAATGCCAAAAGCGGCTAGGCTTTCCCGATCACGGACGGTGCTTTGCCGCGCCCAAGCGCGTATGATGCGCGACCTTTTTCTTCGTTGCATGACACACCGGGAGGTGCCCAGATGAACGACACGCACGAAACTCCAGAAATTTCCCCCGCCGGCGAGAAGCTGCAGAAGGTCCTGGCCCGTCTGGGCGTCGGCTCGCGCCGTGATGTCGAGGCCTGGATCGAGGAAGGCCGGGTCAAGGTCAACGGCGTGGTCGCCAGCCTCGGCCAGCGTGTGGAGGGCCACGACGCCATCGCCGTCGACGAGCACCTGATCCGCCGTGAGCAGGCCGAAGAGCACGTACGCCGCGTGCTGATCTACAACAAGCCCGAGGGCGAGGTCTGCACCCGCGACGACCCGGAAGGCCGCCCGACCGTGTTCGACCGCCTGCCGCGCCTGCGCAGCGGCCGCTGGATCAACGTCGGCCGCCTGGACATCAACACCACCGGCCTGCTGCTGTTCACCACCGACGGCGAACTGGCCAACCGCCTGATGCACCCGTCCTACGAGATGGACCGCGAGTACGCCGTGCGCGTGCGTGGCGAGGTCGACGAGGACATGATCGAGCGCCTGAAAGCCGGCGTGATGCTGGAAGACGGCCCGGCCAAGTTCAGCGACATCCAGCAGGCGCCGGGCGGCGAAGGCTTCAACCACTGGTACCACGTGGTGGTGATGGAAGGCCGCAACCGCGAGGTGCGCCGCCTGTGGGAGTCCCAGGGCGTGGTGGTGAGCCGCCTGAAGCGCGTGCGCTTCGGCCCGGTGTTCCTCACCTCCGAACTGACCATGGGCCGCTACCGCGAGATGGACCAGCGCGAACTGGACATCCTCAGCGAGGAAGTCGGCCTGAAGCCGGTGAAACTGCCGGAGATGACCACCAAGGCCAAGGACAAGCTCGAACGCCAGCAGCGCAAGCTGGCCAAACCGCTGGCGCGCAGCGAGCGCCCGGATGCCGGTCGCGGCAACCGCCAGCGCAAGGCGTCCTTCGAGGGCGAGCGTCCGGCCCGTGGCCAGCGTCCGGCGGCCGACCGCCCGGCCCGTGGTCCGCGCCAGGACTCCGACCGCCCGGCCCGTGGTCCGCGCCAGGACTCCGACCGCCCGGCCCGTGGTCCGCGCCAGGACTCCGACCGCCCGGCCCGTGGTCCGCGCCAGGACTCCGACCGCCCGGCCCGTGGTCCGCGCCAGGACTCCGACCGCCCGGCCCGTGGTCCGCGCCAGGACTCCGACCGCCCGGCCCGTGGTCCGCGCCAGGACTCCGATCGTCCCGCCCGCGGTCCGCGCCAGGACTCCGACCGTCCAGCCCGTGGCCCGCGCCAGGACTCCGAGCGTCCGGCCCGTGGCCCGCGCCAGGACTCCGAGCGTCCAGCCCGTGGCCCGCGCCAGGATTCCGACCGCCCGGCCCGTGGTCCGCGCCAGGACTCCGATCGTCCGGCCCGTGGTCCGCGTCAGGACTCCGACCGTCCGGCCCGCGCGCCGCGACCGGAAGGCCGTGGCAAGGCGCCGGCCGGCGAGGCACCGCGTTCGCGTCCGGCCAAGCCGAGCGCCGAGCGTGACGAGCGCCCGTCCAAGCCGGTGGTGCGCAAGCCGCTGAACAAGCGCCGCCCGCAGCCGGCCGGCGACGGTATGCGCCCGGGCTTCAAGCGCTAAGCGCCAGGCATGAAAAAAGGGCTCCTCGGAGCCCTTTTCTTCGCCTGCGCAAATGTCCGCTCAGCCGGCGCAGGCCAGGCGGTTGCGGCCGTTGCGCTTGGCCGCGTAGAGCGCGGCGTCGGCCCGGTGCAGCAGGTCGTCGACGCGCTCGCCGGCGATCAGGGTGGCGCAGCCGAGGCTGATGGACAGCGGCACGTGCTGGCCGTCGACGGCAAAGTCCAGCTCCTGGATGGCCTGCCGCAGCCTCTCGCCGACCTGGGCGGCGCTGCTGCCCGGGGTGTTGGACAGCAGCACGAGGAACTCCTCGCCGCCGAAGCGGAAGACCATGTCGACGTTGCGCAGGCTGGCCTTGATGGCCCGGGCCACGCAGCGCAGGGCCTCGTCGCCGTGGCTGTGGCCGTGCTGGTCGTTGATGCGCTTGAAGTGGTCCAGGTCGAGCATCAGCACCGACAGCGGCTGCAGGCTGCGCCGCGCCAGCTCGACCTCGCGGCCCAGGGCCTGGTCCATGGCGATGCGGTTGCCGGTGCCGGTCAGCGCGTCGCGCAGGGCAGCCTGGATGGCCGCGCGGTAGAGCAGGGCGTTGCGCAGCGGGTAGAGCAGGCTGGCGATCAGGCTTTCCAGCTGGCCCAGCTCGGCCTCGTCGAAGGGGTGGCGGCGGCGGAAGGCCAGCTCGCCCAGGTATTCCCCGGCATGGTTGAGGTGGTAGGTGGCGCCGTGGCTGGCCACTTCGCCGAACTCCAGGCGCAGGTCGGCGCTGCCGTTCTGGTAGCTCAGGTAATCCAGCGGCAGCAGCGCCTGGATCTCCTGGAAGAACAGGCCCAGGACGCGTTCGGTCTCAAGGCTGGTCTGCAGCTGCACGGCGAGTTGCCGGCGCACATCCGCCAGGCTGGCCGGGCGCCGGCCGCGCGGGCGGCTGTTCTCGCCAAGGCCCAGGCGCTGGAGCTTGGCGGTGTCGAAATCGATGGTGTTGGACTGCTTGTGCGGGGCCATGACGCGTGGCGACCTCTGGCGCAAAAACGGCGACAGTGAGGGCTGAGCTATTTTCGTGCCAACCCGCGGAAAGTTCTGTTCTGACGGCTCAAGGGACCGTCTGGCGCGGGCTTTGGTTCCGCGGGCGGGGGGATGTCGTGGAGAGGGATGTCAAAATGATGGCGACTTTGCCGGGGTGGTCGCTGGTCCTTCCCTCGGGTGGAGCCGGAAAACCGGCGGGGCGGCCGTTGCGCCGCCCCGTGCCGGTCAGGCCTGGGCGTCGAAGGCCTGGCCGTTGACGCCGATGCTGTCCGGGCCCATCAGGTACAGGTAGACTGGCATGATCTCGTCGGGCGCCGGGTTGTTCGCCGGGTTCTCGCCCGGGTAGGCCATGGCGCGCATGCTGGTGCGGGTGGCGCCGGGGTTGACGCTGTTGGCGCGGACCGCGTTGGTGCCGTCGCACTCGTCGGCCATCACCTGCATCAGGCCCTCGGTGGCGAACTTGGACACCGCGTAGGCGCCCCAGTAGGCGCGGCCCTTACGCCCGACGCCGCTGGAGGTGAAGATCACCGAGGCGTCGCTGGCCAGCTTGAGCAACGGCAGCATGGCGTGGGTCAACATGAACACCGCGTTGACGTTGACCTGCATGACGCGCATGAAGTTTTCCCCGGAAATCTGCTCGATGGGCGAGCGCAGGCCGAGGATGGAGGCGTTGTGCAGCAGGCCGTCGAGCTTGCCGCATTCCTTCTCGATGGTCGCCGCCAGCTCGTCGTACTGGTGCGGCTGGGCGGTTTCCAGGTTGAAGGGGATGACCACCGGCTGCGGGTGGCCGGCGGCCTCGATCTGGTCGTAGGTCTGGTTGAGGTTTTCCTCGCTCTTGCCCAGCAGCAGCACGGTGGCGCCGTGGGCGGCGTAGGCCCGCGCGGCGGCGGCGCCGATGCCGCGGCCAGCGCCGGTGACCAGGATCACCCGGTCCTTGAGCAGGTCGGGGCGGGCGGAATATTGGAACATGGAATCTCCTTCGGCGAGCTTCAAGCCGCAAGCTACGAGCTGCAAGGGCCTGCGCTTTGAGCTTGAGGCCTGCAGCTTGAAGCTTGTAGCTGCTTTATCAGCAGGAACAGAGCGCGCGGTCGAGCACCGCCAGCAGGTCGCGGGGGTGGTCGACGATGACGTCGGCGCCCCAGTGCGCGGGGTTGTCCTCGGGGTGGATGTAGCCGTAGCGCACCGCCGCGGTCTTGGTGCCGGCGGCGCGGCCGGACTCGATGTCGCGCAGGTCGTCGCCGATGAACAGTACCTGGGCCGGGTCGATGCCCAACTGGCTGCAGGCCAGCAGCAGCGGCTCCGGGTCGGGCTTGCTGTTGCTCACGTGGTCCGGGCAGACCAGCACCGCCGAGCGCTCGGCCAGGCCCAGCTGCCGCATGATCGGTTCGGCGAAGCGCACCGGCTTGTTGGTCACCACGCCCCAGATCAGGTTGGCCCGCTCGATGCTTTCCAGCAGCTCCGGCATGCCGTCGTACAGGCGGCTGTAGACCGCGCAGTGGTCCTGGTAGCGGTCGAGGAATTCCTGGCGCAGCGTCTCGAAGCCGGGGGCCTCGGGGTCCATGTCGAAGGTCGCGGCGACCATGGCCCGGGCGCCGCCGGAGACCACGTCGGCGATGCGCTGCTCGTCGATCGGGGCGCGGCCGTGGGCGGCGAGCATGGCCTGGCACACGGCGATGAAGTCCGGCGCGGTGTCCAGCAGGGTGCCGTCCATGTCGAAGAGAACCGCTCTGAGCTGCATCGGCGTCATTCCTCGCGCAGGGTCTGGATCATGTAGTTGACGTCGACGTCGTCGGCCAGCTTGTAGTGCTTGGTCAGCGGGTTGTAGGTCAGGCCGATGATGTCCTTGACCGCAAGACCCGCATCGCGCGACCAGGCGCCCAGCTCGGAGGGGCGGATGAACTTCTTGAAGTCGTGGGTGCCGCGCGGCAGCAGGCGCATGACGTACTCGGCGCCGACGATGGCGAACAGGTAGGCCTTGGGGTTGCGGTTGATGGTGGAGAAGAACACCTGGCCGCCGGGCTTGACCATCCTGTGGCAGGCGCGGATCACCGAAGCCGGGTCGGGCACGTGCTCGAGCATCTCCAGGCAGGTGACCACGTCGAACTGCCCGGGCATCTCCTCGGCCAGCTGCTCGGCGGTGGTGCGCCGGTATTCCACCGGCACGCCGGATTCCAGCTGGTGCAGCTGGGCCACCGCCAGCGGCGCCTCGCCCATGTCGATGCCCATCACGGTGGCGCCGCGCTGGGCCATGGCCTCGCTGAGGATGCCGCCGCCGCAGCCGACGTCCAGCACCTTCTTGCCGGCCAGGCTGGCGCGCTCGTCGATCCAGTTGATGCGCAGCGGGTTGATGTCGTGCAGCGGCTTGAACTCGCTCTCGCGGTCCCACCAGCGATGGGCCAGTGCCTCGAATTTGGCGATCTCGGCGTGGTCGACGTTGCTCATGGCGTACCTTCGTTGCAAATCATGGGAAATCGTGGCGCGCAGGCCGACTATGATGCCAGCTTCGCGCGGCGGATGGGCGCGGCATGACAGATTGTCGCAGCCGCGCCCGGCGGTGTTCAGGCGCCGGCGATGCGCCGGCCCCAGGCGCCGACCTCGGCGGCCAGGCGGCCCTCGTCCAGGCGCGTCAGGCGGCCGACGTCCAGCAACTGCTTGCCGCTGACCCAGAGGTGGCGCACGCAGTCGCGGCCGCTGGCGTAGATCAGTTGCGAAACCGGCTCGTAGACCGGCTGCTGGGCCAGCCCGGAGAGGTCGAAGGCCACCAGGTCGGCGGACTTGCCCAGCTCCAGCGAGCCGATCTCCTGCTCCAGGCCCAGGGCGCGGGCGCCGTTCAGGGTGGCCATGCGCAGCGCGCGGTGAGCGTCCAGGGCGGTGGCCTGGCCGGCCACGGCCTTGGCCAGCAGGGCGGCGGTGCGGGTTTCGCCGAGCAGGTCGAGGTCGTTGTTGCTGGCCGCGCCGTCGGTGCCGATGGCCACGTTGACCCCGGCCTGCCAGAGGCGTTCCACCGGGCAGAAGCCGCTGGCCAGCTTGAGGTTGGACTCGGGGCAGTGGATAACCGAGCTGTTGGTCTCCACCAGCAGCTCCAGGTCCTCGTCGCTCACCTGGGTCATGTGCACGGCCTGGAAGCGCGGCCCCAGCAGGCCCAGGCGGTGCAGCCGGGCCAACGGGCGCTCGGCGTGCTTCTCCAGGGCCTGCTGGACCTCGAAGGCGGTCTCGTGGACGTGCATCTGGATGCCGGCGTCGAGTTCCTCGGCCAGCATCAGCACGTTCTCCAGCTTGTCGTCGCCGACCGTGTAGGGCGCGTGCGGGCCGAAGGCCACGCGGATGCGCGGGTGGTGCTTGAGGTCGTCGTGCAGGGCCACGCCCTGGCGGATCGCCTCCTCGGCGTCGCGGGCGCCGGGCATGGGGAAGTCCAGCACCGGCACGCACACCTGGGCGCGGATGCCGCTGTCGTGGACTGCCTCGCAGGTCACCCGCGGGTGGAAGTACATGTCCGAGAAGCAACTGATGCCGCCCCTGATCTGCTCGGCGATGGCCAGCTCGCTGCCGGTGCGCACGAAGTCCTCGTCCACCCATTTCGCCTCGGCCGGCCAGATGTGCTCCTGCAGCCAGGTCATCAGCGGCAGGTCGTCGGCCAGGCCGCGGAACAGGCTCATGGCGGCGTGGCCGTGGGCGTTGACCAGGCCCGGGGCGAGCAGTATGCCCGGCAGCTCGCGGGTTTCCGCCGCCGGATGGCGCAGGGCCTCGGCGCGCGGGGCGAGCAGGGCGATGCGGCCGTCGCGGACGCCCAGCGCATGGTCGCGCAGGACCACGCCGGCGGGTTCCACCGGGACGATCCAGGTCGGCAGCAGAAGCAGGTCGAGAGGGGCTTTGGCGTCGGGCATGGGGCGCTTCCTGCGGCGCGGGAACGGGTGTTCGGCAGTATACCCGAGCGCCTTGGCCTGCGGCTCGTTATACTCGCGGGTTTTCCCGGCCCTGGCCGGGCTCGATATCGGCGTGCCGCCCGGCGCGCCCGGACCTGATAGAAGAAAGAGGTGTTCCATGCGTGAGCGACTGTTGGCGGCCGAGCGGGTCACGGCCATTGATTGGCGCAAGGGCACCCTCCGTCTGCTCGACCAGCGCCTGCTGCCGCTGGAGGAAACCTGGCTGAGCTACGACAGCGCCGCCGGCGTCGCCGAGGCCATCCGCCAGATGGTGGTGCGCGGCGCCCCGGCCATCGGCATCGCCGCGGCCTATGGCCTGGTACTGGGCCTGCAGGCCCGCCTGAACAACGGCGGTGCCTGGCGCGAGGCCCTGGAGGACGACTTCCGCGTGCTGGCCGAGTCGCGGCCCACCGCGGTCAACCTGTTCTGGGCGCTGAACCGCATGCGCGAGCGCCTCGACCGCCTGAAGCCGGGCGACGACCCGCTGCAGGTGCTGGAGGCCGAGGCCATCGCCATCCACGAGAGCGACCGCGAGGCCAACCTGACCATGGCCCAGCTCGGCGTCGAGCTGATCCGCAAGCAGCACGCCGGCCCGCAGAAGATCCTCACCCACTGCAACACCGGCGCCCTGGCCACTGGTGGCTTCGGCACCGCCCTGGGGGTGATCCGCGCGGCGCACCTGGAGGGCCTGGTCGAGCGCATCTACGCCGACGAGACGCGCCCCTGGCTGCAGGGCGCGCGCCTGACCGCCTGGGAGCTGGCCAACGAGGGCGTGCCGGTGACGCTCAACGTCGATGCCGCGGCGGCGCACCTGATGAAGACCGAGAGCATCACCTGGGTCATCGTCGGCGCCGACCGCATCACCGCCAACGGCGACGTGGCGAACAAGATCGGCACCTACCAGCTGGCGGTCAACGCCATGCACCACGGCGTGCGCTTCATGGTGGTGGCGCCCAGCTCGACCATCGACATGAACCTGGAGAGCGGCGAGGACATCCCGATCGAGGAGCGCGACGGCCGTGAACTCCTGGAGATCGGCGGCAAACGGGTGGCGGCCGAGGTGGATGCCTACAATCCGGTGTTCGACGTGACCCCGGCGGACCTGATCGATGCCATCGTGACCGAGCGCGGCGTCGTCGAGCGCCCCGATGCCGAGCGCATGGCCCAGTTGATGAGCCGCAAGCGCCTGCATTGAGGGCGCCGGGCGGGGATAGGTGTTCCCCCTGGCTTGTGGTAAGCTCCGACGGTTCTCAGTGGGGCCTTTTTGGGGCCCCGTCGATTGCGCGGATCATTGACCTAAGTCGTTGATTTGTTGTGAGTCGATGGCGTTCTGATGGCGCCGTCGCACTCCGCCGGGCTCGGGATGGGCGAGGCGGAGTTCCATCTGCAAAAGGAACCAGGCTTCTCATGGGCGAACTGGCCAAAGAAATCCTCCCGGTCAACATCGAAGACGAACTCCGACAGTCCTACCTCGATTACGCCATGAGCGTGATCGTCGGTCGTGCCCTGCCCGATGCACGCGATGGCCTCAAGCCCGTGCACCGCCGCGTCCTGTACGCCATGAGCGAACTGGGCAACGACTGGAACAAGCCCTACAAGAAATCCGCCCGTGTGGTCGGCGACGTGATCGGTAAATACCACCCGCACGGCGACACCGCGGTGTACGACACCATCGTGCGCATGGCGCAGCCGTTCTCGCTGCGCTACATGCTGGTGGACGGCCAGGGCAACTTCGGTTCGGTGGACGGCGACAACGCCGCGGCCATGCGATACACCGAAGTGCGCATGGCCAAGCTGGCCCACGAGCTGCTGGCCGACCTGGACAAGGAAACCGTTGACTGGGTGCCCAACTACGATGGCACCGAGCAGATCCCGGCAGTCATGCCGACCAAGATCCCCAACCTGCTGGTCAACGGTTCCAGCGGCATCGCCGTGGGCATGGCGACCAACATCCCGCCGCATAACCTCGGCGAGGTGATCGACGGCTGCCTGGCGCTGATGGACAACCCCGAGCTGACCGTCGACGAACTGATGCAGTACATCCCCGGTCCGGACTTCCCGACCGCCGGCATCATCAACGGTCGCGCCGGCATCATCGAGGCCTACCGTACCGGCCGCGGGCGCATCTACATCCGTGCCCGCGCCGACATCGAGGACATGGAGAAGGGCGGCAACCGCCAGCAGATCATCATCACCGAGCTGCCCTACCAGTTGAACAAGGCGCGGCTGATCGAGAAGATCGCCGAGCTGGTGAAAGAGAAGAAAATCGAAGGCATCACCGAGCTGCGCGACGAGTCCGACAAGGACGGCATGCGCGTGGTCATCGAGCTGCGCCGCGGCGAAGTCGGCGAGGTGGTGCTGAACAACCTCTACGCCCAGACCCAGCTGCAGAGCGTGTTCGGCATCAACGTGGTGGCCCTGGTCGACGGCCAGCCGCGCACGCTGAACCTCAAGGACATGCTCGAAGTGTTCGTCCGCCACCGCCGAGAAGTGGTGACCCGACGGACCGTGTACGAGCTGCGCAAGGCCCGCGAGCGCGGGCACATCCTCGAAGGCCAGGCGGTCGCCCTGTCGAACATCGACCCGGTGATCGAGCTGATCAAGAACTCGCCGACCCCGGCCGAGGCCAAGGAACGCCTGATCGCCACGCCCTGGGAATCCAGCGCCGTGGAAGTCATGGTCGAGCGCGCCGGCGCCGACGCCTGCCGCCCGGAAGACCTCGACCCGCAATACGGCCTGCGCGACGGCAAGTACTTCCTGTCGCCGGAACAGGCCCAGGCCATCCTCGAGCTGCGCCTGCACCGCCTGACCGGCCTGGAGCACGAGAAGCTCCTGTCCGAATATCAGGAAATCCTCGCCCTGATCGGCGAGCTGATCCGTATCCTGACCAACCCGCAGCGCCTGATGGAAGTCATCCGCGAGGAGTTGGAGAAGGTCAAGGCCGAGTTCGGCGACGCCCGCCGCACCGAGATCGTCGCGTCCCAGGTGGACCTGACCATCGCCGACCTCATCACCGAGGAAGAGCGCGTGGTGACCATCTCCCACGGCGGCTACGCCAAGTCGCAGCCGCTGGCCGCCTACGAGGCCCAGCGCCGTGGCGGCAAGGGCAAGTCGGCGAGCGGGGTGAAGGACGAGGACTACATCGAGCACCTGCTGGTGGCCAACAGCCACGCGACTCTGCTGCTGTTCTCCAGCAAGGGCAAGGTCTACTGGCTGCGCACCTTCGAGATTCCTGAAGCCTCGCGTACCGCGCGCGGCCGTCCGCTGGTCAACCTGCTGCCGCTGGACGAGGGTGAGCGCATCACCGCCATGCTGCAGATCGACCTGGAAGCCGTGCGCGCCCAGTTCGCCGGTGACGAGGGCGATGACGACGACGTGGTCGCCGAGCAGGTTGCCGAGGTGGTGGAAGCCGAAGAGGCCGAAGAGGGCGACGACGCCGACTTCAGCCAGGACGAGCCGACCGGCGCGTACATCTTCATGGCCACCATGAAAGGCACCGTGAAGAAGACCCCGCTGATCCAGTTCACCAAGCCGCGCTCCAACGGCCTGATCGCACTGAAGCTGGAGGAGGGCGACTCGCTGATCGCCGCCGCCATCACCGACGGTTCGAAGGACGTGATGATGTTCTCCGACGCCGGCAAGGTGATCCGCTTCAAGGAAAGCAAGGTGCGCATCATGGGCCGCAACGCCCGTGGCGTGCGCGGCATGCGCCTGGCCGAAGAGCAGCGCATCATCTCCATGCTGATCCCGGAATGCCGCGAGGCGCAGATCCTCACCGCTTCCGAGCGCGGTTACGGCAAGCGGACTCCGCTGGCCGACTACCCGCGCCGCGGCCGTGGCGGCCAGGGCGTGATCGCCATGGTCATCAACGAGCGCAACGGCAAGCTGGTGGGCGCCGTGCAGGTGCTGGACGGCGAGGAGATCATGCTGATTTCCGACCAGGGCACCCTGGTCCGTACCCGCGTCGACGAAGTCCGCGGCGCAGGCCGGAATACCCAGGGCGTGATCCTCATCAAGCTGGCCGCCGACGAGACCCTGGTGGGCCTGGAGCGGGTGCAGGAGCCGACCGTCGTCGAGGGCGAAGTCGTGGACGACGAGCAGTTCGACGAGAACCCGGAAGCAGACGAAGCCGCGGCCGAGGAAGCGCCGCAGGCCAGCGAAGACTGACTAGCGAGAGTTGATGTGAGCAAGCGAGCCTATAACTTCTGCGCAGGTCCCGCTGCGCTTCCCACCGAGGTGCTGGAGCGCGCCCGCGAAGAGCTGCTCGACTGGCAGGGCAAGGGCCTGTCGGTCATGGAGATGAGCCACCGCAGCGACGACTACGTGGCCATCGCCGAGAAGGCCGAGCAGGACCTGCGCGACCTGATGGGCGTGCCGTCGAACTACAAGGTGCTGTTCCTGCAGGGCGGCGCCAGCCAGCAGTTCGCCGAGATTCCGCTGAACCTGCTGCCCGAGGACGGCGTGGCCGACTACGTGGAAACCGGCATCTGGTCGAAGAAGGCCATCGAGGAAGCGCGCCGCTTCGGCAACGTCAACGTGGTCGCCAGCGCCTCGAAGTACGACTACTTCGCCATTCCCGGGCAGAACGAGTGGAACCTGAGCCCGGGCGCCGCCTACCTGCACTACGCGTCCAACGAGACCATCGGCGGCCTGGAGTTCGACTGGGTGCCGGAAGTGGGCGACGTGCCGCTGGTGGTGGACATGTCCTCGGACATCCTCTCGCGCCCCGCCGACGTGTCGAAGTTCGGCCTGATCTACGCCGGCGCGCAGAAGAACATCGGCCCGTCGGGCCTGGTGGTGGTCATCGTCCGCGAAGACCTGCTGGGCCGCGCCCGCAGCATCTGCCCGACCATGCTCAACTACAAGGTCGCGGCCGACAACGGCTCCATGTACAACACCCCGGCCACCTACTCCTGGTACCTCTCCGGCCTGGTCTTCCAGTGGCTGAAGGAACAGGGCGGCGTCGAGGCCATGGAGAAGCGCAACCGCGCGAAGAAGGACCTGCTGTACTCCTTCATCGATGCCAGCGATTTCTACACCAACCCGATCCAGCCCAGCGCCCGTTCCTGGATGAACGTGCCCTTCCGCCTGGCCGACGAGAAGCTCGACAAGGCCTTCCTCGCCGGCGCCGATGCCCGTGGCCTGCTCAACCTCAAGGGCCACCGCTCGGTGGGCGGCATGCGCGCCTCCATCTACAACGCCCTGGGCCTGGATGCCATCGAGGCCCTGGTGGCCTACATGGCCGAGTTCGAGAAGGAGCACGGCTGATGAGCGACGCCGACCAGCTCAAGGCTTTGCGCGTACGCATCGACAGCCTCGACGAGAAGATCCTCGAGCTGATCAGCGAACGCGCCCGCTGCGCCACCGACGTGGCGCGGGTGAAGATGCAGTCCCTGCCCGCGGGCGAGAAGCCGGTGTTCTACCGGCCCGAGCGCGAGGCCTGGGTGCTCAAGCACATCATGGAACTGAACAAGGGCCCGCTGGACAACGAGGAAGTGGCGCGGCTGTTCCGCGAGATCATGTCCTCCTGCCTGGCCCTGGAGCAGCCGCTCAAGGTCGCCTACCTCGGCCCCGAGGGCACCTTCACCCAGGCCGCCGCGCTCAAGCACTTCGGCCACGCGGTGATCAGCACGCCGATGACGGCGATCGACGAGGTGTTCCGCGAGGTCGCCGCCGGTGCGGTGAACTTCGGCGTGGTGCCGGTGGAAAACTCCACCGAGGGCGCGGTCAACCACACCCTGGACAGCTTCCTCGAGCACGACATGGTGATCTGCGGCGAGGTCGAGCTGCGCATCCACCACCACCTGCTGGTGGGCGAGAACACCAAGACCGACAGCATCACCCGCATCTATTCCCACGCCCAGTCCCTGGCCCAGTGCCGCAAGTGGCTGGACGCGCACTACCCGAATGTCGAGCGCGTGGCCGTGCCGAGCAACGCCGACGCCGCCAAGCGGGTGAAGAGCGAGTGGAACAGCGCGGCCATCGCCGGCGACATGGCGGCCAGCCTGTACGGCCTGGACAAGCTGTTCGAGAAGATCGAGGACCGCCCGGACAACTCCACGCGTTTCCTCATCATCGGCAACCAGGAAGTGCCGCCGACCGGCGACGACAAGACCTCGATCATCGTCTCCATGCGCAACAAGCCCGGCGCGCTGCACGAGCTGCTGGTGCCGTTCCACACCAACGGCATCGACCTGACCCGCATCGAGACCCGCCCCTCGCGCAGCGGCAAGTGGACCTACGTGTTCTTCATCGACTTCGTCGGCCACCACCAGGACCCGCTGATCAAGGACGTGCTGGAGAAGATCAACAGCGAAGCCGTGGCGCTGAAGGTGCTGGGCTCCTATCCCAAAGCGGTACTTTAACTGCGGCGGCAGGCGGCAGGCGGCAGGCTACAGGCGGTGAAGAGCGTCTATGCCTGGGGCCTGGGGCCTGCAGCCTGAGGCCTCAGATATGTCTTGCGACTTCCTCGCCCTGGCCCAGCCGGGCGTACAGAAACTCTCGCCCTACGTGCCGGGCAAGCCGGTCGACGAACTGGCCCGCGAGCTGAACCTGGACCCGGCGAAGATCATCAAGCTGGCCAGCAACGAGAACCCGCTGGGCCCCAGCGCCAAGGTGCTGGAAGCGATCCGCGGCGAACTGGCGGAAATGACCCGCTATCCCGACGGCAACGGCTTCGAACTGAAGAGCAAGCTGGCGCAGCGCTGCGCAGTGACCACCGCCCAGGTGACCCTGGGCAACGGTTCCAACGACATCCTCGACCTGGTCGCCCGCGCCTACCTGGCGCCGGGCCTGAACGCGGTGTTCAGCCAGTACGCCTTCGCCGTCTACCCGATCTCCACCCAGGCCGTCGGCGCCGAGGGCAGGGCGGTGCCGGCCAGGGACTGGGGCCATGACCTGGAAGCCATGCTGGCGGCCATCGACGCCGATACCCGCGTGGTGTTCATCGCCAACCCGAACAACCCCACCGGCACCTGGTTCGGCCCGGACGCCCTGGAGCGCTTCCTCGCCCGCGTACCGGAAAACGTCCTGGTGGTGCTGGACGAGGCCTACATCGAATACGCCGAGGGCGACGAACTGCCCGACGGCCTGGCCTGCCTGGCCCGCTATCCGAACCTGCTGGTCTCGCGCACCTTCTCCAAGGCCTACGGCCTGGCCTCGCTGCGCGTCGGCTACGCCATCTCCTCGGCGCAGATCGCCGACGTGCTGAACCGTGTGCGCCAGCCATTCAACGTCAACAGCCTGGCCCTGGCCGCCGCCTGCGCCGCGCTGGACGACGCCGAGTACCTGGCCGAAGGCAAGCGCATCAACGACGCCGGCATGCAGCAGCTGCAGGACGGCCTGCGCGCCCTGAACCTCACCTGGATTCCGTCGAAGGGCAACTTCCTCGCCGTCGACCTGCAGCGCGACGCCGGCCCGGTCTACCAGGCCTTGCTGGCGGAAGGTGTGATCGTCCGTCCGGTGGGCGGCTACGGCATGCCGCAGCACCTGCGCATCTCCATCGGCCTGCCGGAAGAGAACGCGCGCTTCCTCGAAGCCCTGGCCAAGGTGCTCGCCCGTGCCTGAGGTGATGCCGCACAAGCTCCGCCGCCTGGTGGTGGTGGGGCTGGGCCTGATCGGCGGCTCCTTCGCCAAGGGGCTGCGCGAGAAGGGCCTGTTCGAGGAAGTGGTCGGCGTCGACCGCGACCCGCAGACCCGCCGCCTGGCGGTGCAGCTGGGCGTGGTCGACCGTTGCGAGGAAAGCCTGCGCGAAGGCTGCCGCGACGCCGACGTGATCCAGCTCGCCGTGCCCATCCTGGCCATGGAGAAGGTGCTGGCGGAACTCGCCACCTTCGACCTCGGCCATGCGGTGCTCACCGACGTCGGCAGCGCCAAGGGCAACGTGGTTCGCGCGGCGAAGGCCGCCTTCGGCGAGATGCCGGCGCGCTTCGTTCCCGGCCATCCCATCGCCGGTTCCGAGCAGAGCGGGGTGGAAGCGGCCAACGGCAAACTGTTCCGCCGTCATAAAGTCATCCTCACGCCGCTGGATAATGCCGATGCGGACGCGGTCCAGTGCGTCGAGGCGCTGTGGCGCGAGCTGGGCGCGGACGTCGAGCTGATGGAAGTCGAGCACCACGACGAAGTGCTCGCCGCCACCAGCCACCTGCCGCACCTGCTGGCCTTCACGCTGGTCGACTCGCTGGCCAAGCGCAGCGAAAATCTGGAAATCTTCCGTTATGCCGCCGGCGGCTTCCGTGATTTCACGCGGATCGCCGGCAGCGACCCGACGATGTGGCACGACATCTTCCTTGCCAACCGCAAGGCGGTGCTGCGCATCCTCGACGTTTTCCGCGACGACCTCGACGCCCTGCGCGAGGCCGTCGATGCAGGGGACGGGCAGCAACTGATGGGCGTCTTCACCCGCGCCCGCGTCGCCCGTGAACATTTCAGCAAAATCCTGGCCCGCCGGGCCTATGTGGACGCCATGCACAACAACGACCTGATTTACCTGGCCCAGCCGGGTGGCCGCCTGTCCGGGCGCGTACGCGTTCCGGGCGACAAGTCCATCTCCCACCGCTCGATCATGCTCGGCTCCCTGGCCAAAGGCACCACCGAGGTGGCCGGCTTCCTCGAGGGCGAAGACGCCCTGGCCACCATTCAGGCGTTCCGCGACATGGGCGTGGTCATCGAAGGCCCGCACCATGGCCGCGTCACCGTGCACGGCGTCGGCCTGCATGGCCTGAAGCAGGCGCCGGGGCCCATCTACCTGGGCAACTCCGGCACCTCCATGCGCCTGCTCAGCGGCCTGCTGGCGGCGCAGCCGTTCGACAGCGTGCTGACCGGCGATGCGTCGCTGTCCAAGCGCCCGATGAACCGCGTGGCCAAGCCGCTGCGGGAGATGGGCGCGGTGATCGAGACCGCTCCTGAAGGGCGTCCGCCGCTGACCATCAGGGGCGGCCAGAAGCTGACCGGCATGCACTACGACATGCCCATGGCCAGCGCCCAGGTGAAGTCCTGCCTGCTGCTCGCCGGCCTCTACGCCGCCGGCGAAACCTCGGTGACCGAGCCGGCGCCGACCCGCGACCACACCGAGCGCATGCTGCGCGGCTTCGGCTACCCGGTGGACGTCGAAGGCAGCACCGCCAAGGTCGAAAGCGGTCACAAGCTCAGCGCCACCAGCATCGAGGTGCCGGCGGACATCTCCTCCGCGGCCTTCTTCCTGGTTGCGGCGAGCATCGCCGAAGGCTCGGAGATCGTCCTCGAACACGTCGGCATCAACCCGACCCGCACCGGCGTCATCGACATCCTCAAGCTGATGGGCGCCGACATCACCCTGGAGAACCAGCGCGAAGTCGGCGGCGAGCCGGTGGCCGACCTGCGCGTGCGCTCGGCCAAGCTGAAGGGCATCGACATCCCGGAAGACCTGGTGCCGCTGGCCATCGACGAATTCCCGGTGCTGTTCGTCGCTGCCGCCAATGCCGAAGGCCGCACCGTGCTGCGCGGCGCCGAAGAGCTGCGGGTGAAGGAATCCGACCGCATCCAGGTCATGGCCGACGGCCTGCTGGCCCTGGGCGTGAAGTGCGAGCCGACCCCGGACGGCATCATCATCGACGGCGGCCCCTACGGCGGCGGCGAAGTCTGGAGCCACGGCGACCACCGCATCGCCATGTCCTTCAGCGTCGCCTCGCTGCGCGCCTCGGCGCCGATCCGCATCCACGACTGCGCCAACGTCGCCACCTCCTTCCCGAACTTCCTCGGCCTGGCCGCGGGCGCCGGCATCCGCGTGGCGGAGGAGGGCAACTGATGGCCGCCTCCGACTTCGCCGCGGCCTGGCCGGTGGTCGCCATCGACGGCCCCAGCGGCTCCGGCAAGGGCACCGTGGCCGGCATCCTGGCCAAGCGCCTGGGCTGGAACCTGCTGGACTCCGGCGCGCTCTACCGCCTGCTGGCGTTCGCCGCCGGCAACCACGGCATCGACCTGACCAACGAGGAAGCCCTCAAGGTCCTGGCCGCGCACCTGGACGTGCAGTTCACCCACGCCAAGGGCGGCGAGGGCCAGCACATCATCCTCGAAGGCGAAGACGTCACCGACACCATCCGCACCGAGCAGGTCGGCGCCGGCGCCTCCCAGGTCGCCGCGCTGCCGGCGGTGCGCGACGCCCTGCTGCAGCGCCAGCGCGCCTTCCTCGAAGCCCCGGGCCTGGTGGCCGACGGCCGCGACATGGGCACCGTGGTGTTCCCCGGCGCGCCGCTGAAGATCTTCCTCACCGCCTCGGCCGAGGAGCGCGCCCGCCGCCGCTACCTGCAGCTCAAGGGCAAGGGGGTGGACTGCGACATGGCCGCGCTCACCGAGGAAATCCGCGCCCGCGACGAACGCGACAGCCAGCGCAGCGTAGCCCCGCTGAAGCCGGCCGAAGGCGCCATCGTGGTCGACTCCACCAGCATGAGCATCGAGGCGGTGGTGGACAGCATCCTGGCCGAAGTCGAGAGGCTCGGTCTGACCGACTGAACCCTGGGAATCCTTCAGCCACGGCCGTTTTCGGCACGACGTGGTTGAAGAGATTTCTGAGGATGTTTCCTCCTGATGCTGAGGACGTTTCTTCTAGAGACGTCTTGCCCGGGCTGCCAAAATTCCGCGCTGTCCAATAGCGCCCGCTCCCCCTGAGCGGGCCGGGAACAGCGTGGAGGCCCCTTGTCCGACCGTCCCGTCCCCGCCGCACTGCACGCTTCGCAGGGCGCGTGGGTCCAGTTGTTGCTCGCACTGACCCGGCGGGAAATCCTGGCGCGCTACCAGGGCGCCCTGTTCGGGCGGCTGTGGCTGCTGCTGTCGCCGTTCCTGCTGCTGGCGGTCTACACCTTCGTATTCGGCCATGTGCTCAAGTCGCGCTGGGGGACTGGGCAGAGCACGGGCTCCTTCGCCTTGACGCTCTTCGCCGGGCTGCTGCTCCATAGCATGCTGGCGGACAGCCTGTCGCGCGCGGTCACGGTGATGCACAACCACCGCAACCAGGTGAAGAAGCTGGTCTTCCCGCTGGACATCCTGCCGCTGTCGCTGGCCCTTTCCGCCCTGTCGAACGCGGTCATCGGCTTTCTCGTGCTGATCCTGCTGATGCCCTGGCTCGGGCAACCGCTGGGTTGGAACATCCTCTACCTGCCGCTGGCGCTGTTGCCCTTCCTGCTGTGCGTGTGCGGCCTCAGCTGGATCATCGCCGTGTTCGGCACCTATTTCCGCGATACCAGCCAGTTCATCCAGTTCCTGCTGGTGCTGCTGCTGTTCCTCAGCCCGGTGTTCTATCCCGTGAGCGCCTTGCCGGAAGCCCTGCGTCCCTACCTGCTGCTCAATCCCCTGAGCGTCCCGGTGGAGGCGGTGAGGGCCAGCCTGTTCGGCATGCCCATGCCGCCGGCGGGCGTCCAGCTGGGGTATGCCGGCATCGCCTGCCTGTTGGCGGGGCTGGGGTGGCTGTGGTTCCGGCGCATGAAGGATGGCTTCGCCGATGTCCTCTGAACGGCTCGCCGATACCGCGCCGGCGGTGGTCGCCGAGGCCCGCCCGCTGGGGCAGATGCTCGTCGGGCGCGGCCTGTGCAGCGCCCAGGAACTGGAGCGGGCGCTGGAACTGCAGGCCCGGATCGGTGGGCGCCTGGGGGCGATACTGCTGCGCTCGGGCGGCGTTTCGGAGGCGGCGCTGCTGGAGGTGCTCGCCGAACAGCTGCGCATGCCCCTGGTGGGAACGGACCTGGAGGCCCCGGGCAACGCCGAGCTTCTGGCCTTTCTCGAGGCGACCTCCCTCGGCGTGGAATGGTTCGTCGCCGAGCAGGTGGTCGTCTGGGGCGATGCCCGGGGGACGCTGCTGATCGCTTCCCGCGACCCGCTGGCGCCCTTCGTCCTGGAGGTCCTGCGCTATTTCCATCCCGGCCAGCCGTCGTGCACGGTGCTGTGCCGCTCCCAGGACCTCGACGCCTGGCTGGAGCTGCTCAAGGAGCGCCTGCAGCAGGAAAGCCGCGAGGAACTGCGCTTCGCCTCCGATGACATCCGACAACTGCGGGAGATGGCGGAGGAAGCGCCCATCGTCGAGCTGGTCAACAACGTCATGAGCCAGGCGGTGGAAAAACGCGCCTCGGACATCCACATCGAGCCGCGCGAGTTCAATTTCCACATCCGCTTCCGCATCGATGGCGTCCTGCAATCGCAACTGAGCCTGCCGCGGGAGCGCTTCGCCGCGGTGGTGTCGCGGATCAAGCTGATTTCCGCCATCGACATCGCCGAACGGCGCCTGCCCCAGGATGGGCGGATGAGCACGAGGGTCGGCGGGCAGGACATGGATATCCGGGTTTCCACCCTGCCCGGGGTGCACGGCGAGTCGCTGGTGATGCGCCTGTTGCCCAAGGCCCGCGAGGGCCTGCGCCTGGACCGCCTGGGGATGCTGGCGGACCACCTGGAGCTGATGCGCGCCTGGATCGGCGAGCCGCACGGCATCGTGCTGGTCACCGGGCCGACCGGCTCCGGCAAGTCGACGACCCTCTACGGCACGCTCGAAGCCATCAACGATGGCATTCGCAAGATCATCACGGTGGAGGACCCGGTCGAGTACCAGGTACCGAACATCACCCAGGTCCAGGCCCATGCCGATATCGGCCTGACCTTCGCCGCCGCCCTGCGCTCGATCCTGCGCCAGGACCCGGACGTGATCATGATCGGCGAGATCCGCGACCTGGAAACGGCGGAGATCGCCGTGCAGTCCTCCCTGACCGGGCACCTGGTCTTCTCGACGCTGCACACCAACGATTCGCTCAGCGCCTTCACCCGCCTCATCGACATGGGCATCGAGCCTTTCCTGGTGGCCTCCCCGGTGCGCGGCGTCCAGGCCCAGCGCCTGGTGCGAACCCTGTGCCGGCATTGCGCGGAGCCCCATGAGCCGAGCCTGGCGGCCGAAGACCAGGCCGCGCTCGACGCGGCGATCCTGCGCCTCTACCCGGGGCAGGCCCCGAACTGGCATCGCGCCAAGGGTTGCGAGCTGTGCCAGGGCACGGGCTACCACGGGCGCCTGGGGATCTACGAAATGGTGGATGTCAGCCCCGAATTGCAGACGCTCATCCTGCAGCAGGCGCCCCTCGAGCAGATGCGCCGGCTGGCGGCCGGCCAGGGGTTCCGCAGCATGCGCGAGGACGGCTTCATCAAGGCCTGGCTGGGCCTGACCTCGCTGGACGAGGTACATCGGGTCACCAGCGGTTAACGCCATGCGCTTCGAATACCAGGCAGTGGACCGGCAGGGCCGGCGTTGCAGCGGCGACCTCGATGCCGGCTCCCGCGGTGACGCGCTTCGCCAGCTGGAGGCACAGGGCATGACCCCCCTGAGCCTGGAGTCGGGCCGGCGGGCGCCGCAACCCGGGCGCCGGCGGCTGCGCGCGGAAGAGCTGAATATGGCGCTGCACGAGCTGGCGACCCTGCTGGCGGCGGGTGTGGCCCTGGCCGACGCGGTTTCTGCCCAGGAGCGTTCGAGCAGCCATCCGCGCATTGCCGCGGCGCTGCGGAGCATGAGCGAAGGCCTGCGCCAGGGCCGTTCCTTCCCCCAGGTGCTGGAGAGTGCCGGCCTGCCGCTGCCGCGTTACGCCTACCAATTGGTGGCGGCAGGGGAGTTGACCGGCAACCTGGCGGCGGCGCTACGGGATTGCGTGACGCAGATGGAGTACGAGCGGCGCACCCGCGAGGAAGTGCGCAATGCCCTGATCTACCCGAGCGTGCTGGTGCTCAGCGGCGTCGGGGCGGTCATGGTGATGTTCGTCTTCGTCGTGCCCAAGTTCGCCAACCTGCTGGAGCACGCCGACAAGTTGCCGTGGCTGGCCTGGGCGGTGCTCAGCACCGGCGTCTGGAGCAAGGCCAATGCCTTGCCGCTGCTGCTCGCCGGCCTGCTGCTGGGGGCCCTGGGGCTGCCCCTGGCCAGGAGCGAGAAGGTTCGCGGCCGGGCCCTGAACGCCCTGCTGCGCCTGCCGTTGCTCGGCGACTGGCTGCTGCAGGCGGAGATCGCCCAGTGGGCCAAGGTCCTCGGCACCCTGCTGGGCAATCGCGTGGCGCTGGTCGAGGCCCTGCGCCTGGCCAGCGCGGGCGTGCGCATCGGCCACCAGCGCGACCTGCTGGAAAGGGTGACCCAGGACGTGAGGGGAGGAACCGCCCTGTCCGAGGCGCTGGAGCTGCGCAGGGCGATCACGGCCACGGGCGGCAACCTGGTGCGGGTCGGGGAGCGGTCCGGCCGCCTGGCCGAGATGCTCGACAGCCTCGCCGGGCTCTACGAGGAACTGGGGCGCTCGCGCATGCGCAAGGTCCTGGCGCTGATCGAGCCGCTGGCGATCCTGCTGATCGGTGCGCTGTTCGGCGTGATCATCACCGGCGTGGTGCTGGCCATCACCAGCGCCAACGACATCGTGTTCTGAACGAAGGGGAAGAGAATGGACAACGGGCAGAAGGGCGGGCGGCCCCGGCAAGGGAGGCACAAGCTGCCGGCCATGGGTGGTGGCCGCGGCGAACGCGGCTTCACCCTGCTGGAAATGATCGTGGTGCTGGTGATCATCGGGTTGCTCATGGGGCTGGTCGGGCCACGCCTGTTCAGCCAGGCCGACAAGGCCAAGGTGCAGACCGCCGATACCCAGGTGAAGATGCTCAAGGGCGCGCTGATGACCATGCGCCTGGACATCGGCCGCCTGCCCAGCGAGCAGGAGGGGCTGGCGCTGCTCAACGCGGCGCCGGCGGATGAGCGGATCAAGGCCTTCTGGAAAGGTCCCTACCTGGACGGCGGGGTGCCGCTCGATCCCTGGAACCGCGCATACGTGTACAGCAACGCGCCCAGCGCCGAACAGCCGTTCTCGCTGTACAGCCTGGGCGCCGACGGGCAGCCCGGCGGGGAAGGGGAGAATGCGGACATCGGCTACCTGCCCAGGCAGTGAGCGCAGCGGCGGTTTCACCCTGCTCGAACTGCTGGTGGTGCTGGCCCTGGTCGCCGCGCTGGGCGCCATCGTCATGCCCAGCCTGTTGAACATGCAGGAGGCCTGGCGCCGTCGTGTCGAACTGCAGGACATCACCAACCAGTTGCAGACACTGGGCTATCGGGCCCGGCTGGAGGCCCAGCAGACCCTCATCGGCCCCGCCGGCGTCGAGCCGCCGCGGATGCTCAGGCTGCCGGATGGCTGGGTGTTGAGCGCAGGCGTGCCGGTCATCTACCTGGCCAATGGCGCCTGCCTGGGTGGGCTGCTGCAACTGCGAAGGGAAGAGGCCATCCGGGAGCTACGCCTGGAGCCGCCGCAATGCCTGCCGGAGTTCGACGGGTGAAGCGGGGGCGGCAAGCCGGTTTCACGCTGCTCGAGGCGGTGGTCGCCCTGACGCTCCTGGCGGTGGTGGGAAGCGCCCTGCTGGCGTGGCTGGGGACGGGCTTCAGAACCCTGGAGCGCATGAACGACGTCCAGCGCCGCCTCGATGCGACCCGCACCGGCCTGGCCTACCTGGAGGGCCTCAACCCGATGCTCCAGCCCAGCGGCAGCGTCACGCTGGGAAGCTACCGGCTGGACTGGGAAAGCCATCTGCTTGCCGCCCCGCGGCCTGTCGTCAGCCGCTACAACGGCCATCCCGGTCCTTTCGACAGTGCCTTGTACCGGGTCCAGGCGCGCGTGCTCGGCGAAGACCTGCCACCGCTGCCCGTCAGCCTGGAGCTGGCGGGGTACCGGTTGGCCCGCCCGGCCGATGGTGCCCAGGGGAGCGAGCCATGAACCGGCGCTTTGCGGGGCAGCGACAGCAGGGCTTCACGCTGCTGGAGCTCATCGTGGTCCTGTTGCTGACGACGATGGTCACCACCCTGCTGATGCAAGGGATGGATTATGTCTCGCGGGCCAACGACAGCTTCCTGCGCCAGGGCGAGTCGCGCCAGTTGCGCGTCCTGGCGTTCGGCTGGTTCGGCGATTCGGTGTCGCAATTGGCGGCGCCGGCCAAGGGCGAGGCGGCGGCCCGTTTCAGGGGCGATGCGCTCAGTTTCGAAGGCGTCACCCTGGCCAGCGCCGAGCGTATCGAGGGTGTCCCGGTGCCCTTCGCCTTTCGCCTGGAAAGGCTAGGCGAACAAGGCCGGGAGCGGACCGGGCTGATCTACGTGCGCCGGCTGCAGGCCAGCCGCTGGCCACTGCTGGAACTGCAGGGTGGGGCGCACTTCCTCTATCGCGACGAATCGGGGGGGTGGCACGACAACTGGCCGCCCCTGCCGGCACTGGCCGACAGCCTTCCCGCGGCGGTGGCGTTGAACGCGCCGGCCGAGCGCCTGTTCCGCCTGGCCAGGGTAGCGACGCCGCTTCGCCAGGTGAGCGTGGATGCGTACTGAGCGCGGTGGCCGGCGTGGCGCCGGAAACCAGCGCGGCTTCGTGCTGGTCGGCGTCATCTGGTTTCTCGCCGTCATGACCCTGGTGGTGGCCTCGGCCGTGACCTGGATCGAACGCTCGCTGGATGGCATCGAGCAGGAACGCCAGGGGCTGCTGCGCGACATGGCGGAACGCTCCCTGCTCAGCCGGCTGACGTGGCTGGCATCGACCCAGCGCCTGACCCTGGCCGGCCTGACCACGCCCGACAGCCCGGCGCCAAGCCTCGCCGACATGGACCTGTCGACCCTCCCGGTGGGGGCCGAGCTGGCCCTTGATGGCCGCGAATACTGCCTGGCCAATGGCTGGTGCTTTGCGCTCATCGATCGCGCCTCGCGCCTCGGCCTGGAGCAGGCGCCACCGGTGACGCTGGCCTTGGTACTGGAAGGGCTGGGGGTGGCGCCGGAAAGGATAGCGCCCATGCTGGCGGAACTCGCCGGCTACCTGCGCAGCCAGCCGGGGCGCGCGGTGGTGCGCAGCCTGTACGCCCCGCAGGAAGTGTTCGTCCTCGATAGCTGGCAGCCCTGGGAGGCCAGGCTGCGGGCCGCGGGCTGGGATGACCTGGTGACCGTCGGCGAACCGGCCCTGAACGTGAATACCGCCAGCGGGCAGCTCCTGCGCCTGGCCTGGAGGCTGCCGGAAGACAACCTGGCGCTGTTGCTCGCCGCGCGCCGCGAACGGCCGCTGCAGGGCATGGGCGACCTCGCGGGGGTGCTGGGCATCTACCTGCAGCAATTGCCTGCGGAGAACTGGTCGCGCCTGGCAAGCGCCACCCTCTTCATCCGCCTGCGTCCCGTGGATGCCGCGGCGCGCTACGAATACCAACTGCGACTCGAGAGCGACGACCTGCAAGGGTCGCCCTGGCAATTCCTGCAACGGAGGTCCCTGCCGCGCAATGTCCCCGATACCGACACCGCGTCAATCCATCATGAGGCGCCTGGACTGCTTGCCGCCCCGCTTGTGGCAAGGCCGTGACGAGGAGGGCTCGCCATGCGTGGAATGGCGCCGCCAGCCCCGTGGCCTGGGGCGGATGCTCCGCCCGCAATGGGTCATCGAGCGTTCGCAATGCCTGTACCGCTGCCTGGACCTGTCCCATGTGCCGTCCAGCGGGAGGGCCCAGGCCCTGGCCCTGAAGCTCGCCGGCCTGTCGCCGTTCCGCTTGCCGGGGCACTACGCGGTCTGGCGTGACGGCTGGGTACAGCTGTGGCTCTGGGACGAACAGCAGCGCCAGGGGCTTGCCGCTTCGCAGGAGGCCATGTCCGGCTGCTTCTGTTTGCCGGAAACGCTGCTGCAGGTGCCGCCGGCAACGACTCCGGAATCCGTCGTTCGCCTGGTGTGCGTCCAGGGGGGCGTGGACCTGCAGGTCTGGCGGGCCGGCGTGCTGCGGGCGAGCGTCTTCCAGGATGGCCTGCCGCTGTCCATTGGCGCCTGGCAGGCGCTGCGAGGGGTTCCCGGCGTGCATGTGCCCGAGCGACTGGAGGCAGAAGTGGTACCCAGCCTGGAACGTCCCTGGGCTTCCGGCGCCAGCCTGGCGGGGCGGGACTGGGAGCGCTGGCTGCCCTACGGCATGGCGGCCACCCTGCTGGCGGGCAGCGCTTTCAACCTGACGCAGGGGGCGCAGTGGTGGTGGGCCGAGCGTGGTGTGGCGGGGCAGCAGGCCGCACTGGCCCAGCAGGTCGAGCCGGTGCTGGCGGCGCGCACCCGCGCCACGCAGGCCGAAAGCGAAATCCAGGCCCTGCTGCGCTTGCAGGATGCGCCGTCGCAGGTCGAGCTGCTGCGCACGGTGGCGGGGTTGCTGCCGGAGGATAGCCGCTTGCTGAGCTGGCGTTATCGGGAAAACACCCTGGAGCTGCTCATCGATACCCGCCGGGCCGACCCGCGGTTCTTCGTCCAGCGTCTCCAGGAGGGCGGCAGGTTCCAGGACGTCAGGGTGGAGCCGTCGCCCAGGGCCGACGGCTTGCAGTTGGCCATGAGCATTCGCCAGGGGGAATAGATGGACGTTCGCTTGAAAGACGCATTGCCCCACTGGACCCGGCTGCGCGAGCAGTGGCGGGAGCAGCCCCGCCTGCGCCTGGCGGGCTGGCTGGTCCTGGCGCTGCTGGCCGCCCACCTGCTGTTGCTGGGCAGCGACTGGCGCGATGCCCGCCGCCAGGCGTTCGAGGAATCGGCCAGGCGCCTGGCTCAGATGCGTGCGCTGGCCAGCCAGGGGGATTGGCCGGACCGCGCCGTCCAGGCCGAAGACGTGCGCAGCGCCTTGCGAAAGCGCCTGTGGCAGGCACGGAACCCCTCGTTGGCCCGGGCCGACGTACAGGCCTGGCTGGATGCCCAGGCCAGGCAGAGCGGCCTGCAGGATGCGCGCATCTCGGTATTGCCGCCCCTGGACTTCGACAAGGAGGATGTCGGCGCGCGGGTTCAGGCGCAGTTGCGCGGACGCTTCGAGCCGAAGAGTTTCGGCCGCTTGCTGCATGCGCTGGAAAGCGCGGAGCACTGGGTGAGTATCGACGCCCTCGAGTTGAATGACCGCGGTTCGCCGTCGGTGAACCTGCAGCTCACTTTCCATTTTCGTCCGGACGGAACGCCCCCTTGATCGGATTAGGGCGAGTGCTCAGGCCATGCAGGTACTGCCAATCGCTTGCCTTCCCTGGTTGGGAAACTTCCTTCATGGAAAACGGCAAAGGCAGCATTTCCGTAGTGACAGAATTCCGCGCTCAACATGCTTCGAATGCACCCTTTCCTTCGCGGTATCGACTCATCGGTTTCCTATGACTTCCTCCCACTTCCGATTGGCCGGGGCAGCGCTTGCCAGCGGCATCCTGCTGGCGCTGCTCTGGCAGCCACCGGCAGAGGTACCGGAGGCCCCGGTCGAGGCTGCGCAGTGGCGGCTACCGGAGGTCCGAGCCGTCTCCCGCAACGCCGGCATTCCCGCGCAGATCGCCGGCATGCCCTGGTGGGGCAGCGCCGGGAAGGCGGCCGAACAACCGCGCTCGGCGCGCATCAGCGTGGACGAGAAGGGCTTGGCCCGGGTCAAGGTCCAGTGGCTGTTCCGTGGGGTGGTCGCCGAGGGCGAGCAACGCTTCGCCCTGATCGCCAAGGACGCCGCTGCACCTCTGTTGCGCTATGCGCCCGGCGACCTGCTGCCGGGAGACGAGCGCCTCGAGCGGATCGAAGGGCAGGGCATTCGTTTCTCGCTGTCCGAGGATGGCGCCACCCAGGACTTTGAAAGGAAACTCTATGCCCCCCTCGAATGACGCCCTCGCGGGTTTTCCCCGGCGCCCCCTGCTGCTCGCGATCTGCCTGGGGTTGCTGGGCGGCTGCAGCACGGCACCGCTCCAGCTGCCCGCGCCCTTGCTGGAGCAAAGCCAGGCGCGGGAGGAGAACCTGCCGCAGGATGCGGCCGAAGGGCTTTCGCAGCGTCCGCGGCAATCCACGGGGCCGCTGGTAGGCCCGACACCGGCGCCGCCGGCCGGGCCCGTTGGCGGGCTGGTGGACAAGGCCGATCGCCTGGTGCTGGACGACAAGAATGCTGACCTGCAGGTGAGCGTCGAGGACACTGCCCTGCCGAGCTTCATCAACGAAGTCTTCGGCAACCTGCTGGGGCTGTCGTTCGAGATCGACGACAGCCTGAAGAAGCGCAACGACAGGGTCACCCTGCGCCTGGAGCAGGCGCAGACCCGGCAGACGGTCTACGACATCGCCTCGCAGGTCATGGCCAATTACGGCATCGAGATCGTCAAGCAGGGCGACATCCTGCGCTTCCAGATCAAGCAGATCGGCCTGAGCCCCGAGGAGCCGCCGATCCTCGTCAGCGGCGAAGCGCTTCCGGACGTGCCCAATGCCTACCGGCCCGTGTTCCAGTTCATCCCCCTGCACAACGTCGATCCCAAGGACGTGATTCCCTGGCTGAACAATGCATACGACAAGTCCGGGCTGTCGGCCACCGCGGACAACCCGCGCGGCGGCCTGATGCTCAAGGGCATGGCCTCCCTGGTCAAACAGGCGGCGCAGGCCGTGCGGCTGCTCGACCAGCCGTTCATGCGGGGGCAGCACAGCCTGCGCATCGACCCGGCATTCATCACCTCGGCGGAGATGGCCAAGCAACTGAAGACCCTGCTCCAGGCCCAGGGTTACAGCGTCGGCATCGGCGAGGCTTCCGGAAGCGTCGTGCTGGTACCGCTGGAAAGCTCCAATGGCCTGATCGTGTTCTCCAACCAGCGTCCCTTGCTGGACCTGGCCCGCGACTGGGCCGGACAGGTGGACCGGGTGCCGCTGGCCAGCGCGGTGGATTCCGCAGGGGCGGGGGCGGAAAGCGAAGGATTGTTCTTCTACGAAGTGCGTAACACCCGCGCCACCGAAGTGGCCCGCTCGCTGCGGGCATTGGTCTCCGGCCTGGGGGGCAGCGGCGCCTACGGGCTGACGCCGGGCCTGGGCAGCAGTGCCTCGAGCCGCGCTGCGGCCGCCTCTGGCAGCAATGCCGCACCGACAAGCCCGGTGCCCGGTCGCGGTGCTGGCGACATGGGCGGTGGCCAGCCCGGCGTCGCGCCGCTCGTCCGCCTCGCTGGCGCCCAGGCCCTGTTGTCTGGCGGTAGTAGTAGCCTGATGGATAGCCTGGCGTCTGGCATATCGGGCGGCGGCACCATCGTCGAAGACCAGAACCGCAACGCCATCCTGTTCCGTGGCCCGGCCAGGGTCTGGCAGCAGATGCAGCCGCTGCTGCGGCAACTGGACAAGCCGGCGCGCCAGGTGCTGATCGAGGTGACGATCGCCAGCGTGACCCTGGGTGCTAACCAGAACGCAGGCCTGGAATGGTCCTTCCTTGGAGGCGCGGCAAATACCGATTCCAGGTTCAGCCGTGAAATATCAGGAGGAGCCGGGGGCTTCAAATACCTGATCAATACCGCCGGTGGCGCCAAGGCGGAACTGACGGCGCAGGCCAACGACTCCCGTACACGGATCCTGGCTACGCCACGCATCCTCGTGAAAAGCGGCGAGCAGGCCAACATCAACGTCGGTACCGATATTCCCATCGTGACCGGTCGGCAGACCGATGGCAGCAACACCGGCGGAAACTCCAACCTGCTGCAATCGATCTCCTATCGTTCCACTGGCGTCATCCTCAATGTTTCCCCGGTCGTCTACTCGAACAACCGGGTGGACCTGACGGTCAGCCAGGAGGTCAGCGATGGCGGCGCCGCAGGGTCCAGCGGGGGCGAGGGCGGCGACATTTCCTCTCCGCCGATCAAGCGGACGTCGCTGGAAACTTCGCTGACCCTGCAGAGCGGCGGCTCCATCTTCATGGGCGGCTTGATCAACGAAAACCATGTGGACAGCAACGCAGGCGTACCGTGGTTCAAGGACCTGCCGGTCCTGGGCTACCTGTTCGGCAAGCAGTCCCGGACGACGTCCAAGGACGAGGTGGTGATGCTGATCCAGCCCTATGTCATCGATGGGACGGAAGACGCCAGGGAGATCACCGAGAAGCTGCGGCGGATGATCGAACCTGCGATCGGCTGCGACAGGCCGCTGGCGGAATGTCGTAGCTTGTGAATGGTCGCCCCGAGTGCAGCGGGGCATTGCCCGTATGGCGGCTTCATGCGCGCAGGGGATGCTGTCCGTGAAGTCGCCCGTCTTGCCCACCTTTCCGCTCTGATCCGCTTTCGGCGGGCTCCGCCGCAGAGACGTCGATGCCTGGGTGGGCTGCTGCATCCTTTCCTTCTATCACACGAAGTTCCGCTACATGGGCGAGTACATGGCTCGCGGCGGGCTGGAGGTGCTTTTCGTTCAGAAATACTTCATTTGGCTCTGAGAGTCGTTGAACTTTCCGAGACTTTTCTTCGGCTTTTCTTAGGACTTTGATTCCTTGCTATGTAGGTATTTTCCATATTTTTGGTATTTGGGTGTTTGCAAGGCTTTGTCCGTTGTTTTGAGGAAAACCCGAATATATAAAGCTGCCTGAAGCTAGTGCTGTCTTGGTGTTGGCTTGCGCTGTTCCCACATTCAGTCAGGCATGGCTGTAAGTTGTGGAAGGGCGCGAAATAAATCATATGGCCGTATTGCGTTTTCCTTGTTCTGCCCGGTCGGAATTGGCTGGGTGGTATTCGGCGAGCCTTGCCCGGCGCGGAGCTCAGGGTGTCATTTCCGCTTCAGGTACGAAAATAAGGTCCGTATGTAATTTGTCGTCGGCGACCCAGTCGACCGGCTGAATGGAAATTCCAGAAAAGTTAGGAGCTTGAAATAATGTTGAAAAGAACACTGCTGAGCGCGGCTATCGTCTCTGCCATGTTCGCCGGTGCGGCCAATGCCGGCGTCGTCAGCATCGTCGTTGGTCAGAGTTCCAACGGGACCATTCTCCAGAACTCTCCGGGGGCCGATGATCAATATGCTCCGGGCCAAGCCAACTACAAGGAGGGCGTGAGTATCGAGACCGGTGCGAACTACGTCAGCCGCGCCGCAAACATCACCATCGCGCAGGAAGTCTTCGGCAACCTTTCCGAAACCACCCAATTCGACTTGCCCGATCTCAAATACGCCATCGACCTGGCCAAGGCGGACAAGGTCGCCGTCGGCCATACCGTCAAGCTGACCCTGGATCGTACCGTGGCGCAGTTCGCCAACACGATCACCCCCAACCAGATCCAGATCGGTACGCTGCCGGCCGGCGAAGGCTTCGCCATCACCAGCGGCACCGGGGTCAACACCCTCAGCCTCACGCTGGACAGCGCCGGCGCCGCGGAAATCGCGAAAGCGGTGGCCGAGAGTTCCATCGTTCACTTCAACTTCCGCACCAACAACACCTCCAACGAGCAGCCTGCGCGGGTCGATCGCCTGCGTGCCGCCCTGCAGGGAGACGCGACCTTCCTGAGCCAGTCCAACGTCGACATGCTGGACGATCCGCTGAACGAGCGCCGCTTCAACGTCACCGTTTCCGCCCAGCTGGACACCACCACCGGCCCGAACGGCGGCGACGCGAAGAACAACGACTCCGCTCCGCCGCTGATGGTATTCACCTCCCTGCCGGCGGTCTATTGGGATGTCCTTAATGTCAACGCATGGGGGCAGTACCAGGTTCTCCACTCGCTGGACCTGGCCAACCAGGACAAGAGCTTCGACACCAGCGTTTCCGCCCAGCCGGAACTGACCGATCCCACCAACTACGGCGTCAATTACGCTCGTCTGGGCAGTGTGCGCCTGGGTGTCAACCAGGACGTGCTGAACGAAGACGGCCGCAACGTGTTCGGCTTCAACGGCAGTGACAAGCTGTCCAGCTACGTCAGCGGCAACTTCAGCGGCATCGACTCGGTGGGGCTGACTGCCGGCACCTGCCAGGGGTTTGCCGATGGTAGCGCCGCTGCCGCTCACTCCTGGAGCGCTGCCGATATCCTGGCGAACACGGGGGCCAATGGCGTAGCCAGGCTGCCGCTGAGCCTGGTGAATGGCGACGTCAATCAGACCTACAACGTCTGCGTGAAGTCCAATGGCGTCGACGCGATGGTTGCCCAGCAGAGCTTCGCCGTAGGTCCGCTGAGCATCGACTTCGGTAACGTCCGCTACGTCGACCGGGTGATCAACGGTGGTGAAATCGACCACTTCTGGAAGAGCAGCTGCGTCGCCAGCCTGTTCAACCTGCCGGCCGCCAACAACGCCGATGCGTTCTTCATCCGTCTGACCAACACCAGCGACAGCGGTCGTTCCGGCAAGGTCCGCGGCGTACTGTTCGACCAGAACGGCAAGCGCTACCCGGAAGTCGGCAGTGCCTACATCGTCGACCAGAGCGGCAAGGAAGTCCTCCAGGCCCACGAAACCGGCGTTTACAGCGTGGAGCAGGTCGCTTCCGCCTTCGGTGTCAATGGTAACGACTGGAATGGCGTAGGTGGCCGTGCCCGCCTGGTGATCGAAGGCGAGTTCCCCACCTGCGAGGCGCTCGGTCTGATCCGTACGCCGAATGGCACCCTGGTGAACATGACTTCCACCACCCAGGGCAACTTCAACGGCGATTCCGGTCCGTCCACCACTGTCAACCATCGCGGTGGCAACAACCGCAACTGATCTCCGGCTTATGCCATGAGGTCGTGGAGAGGCGATGCGAATCGCCTCTCCACTTTTTTCGATGCGCGATGTTTTCACTGGTGTAGCGATGAATGTGTTGGTGACAGGCGGAGCGGGCTTCATTGGCTCCCACGTGGTCGTGCACTTGCTGGAATGGGGGGCCGATGTCGTTGTTCTGGATAGCCTGGCCAACAGTTCCCAGGCCACCCTCGACACAATAGAGGCCCTGACCGGCAGGTCCCTGCGTTTCGTGAAGGGGGACGTTCGAGATATCTCACTGCTTCGGGAGCTTTTCTCCGAACACACCATCGATGCCGTCATCCATCTGGCGGGGCTGAAGTCCGTGGAGGAAAGCGTAAGGCTGCCACTGGACTACTACTCCACCAACGTCGGCGGCATCCTGACGTTGCTGGAAGCGATGGAGGAGGCGGGAACCCGTCGCCTTGTCTTCAGTTCGTCCGCCACCGTCTATGGCGATCCCGAAAGCGTCCCCGTTGCTGAAACGCATGCGGCAGGGCGGGCGGTCAATCCCTATGGCCGAAGCAAGTTCTTCGCCGAGGAAGTGATCAGGGACTTCGCTGCGACCGACCCAGGCTGGGCGGTAGCGATACTGCGCTATTTCAATCCCGCGGGTGCCCACGCCAGCGGCCTGATTGGCGAAGACCCCAAAGGCCAGCCGAACAACCTGTTGCCCATCGTTGGCCGTGTCGCCGTAGGCCAGCAGCCGACCGTGGGGGTATATGGAAACGATTACCCCACGGCCGACGGTACGGGGGTACGCGACTACGTGCACGTCTGCGACCTGGCCCAGGGGCACGTGCAGGCCCTGGACTTTCTTTTCCGGCACGCCGGCGCGCATGTCTGGAACATGGGCGTGGGCCGGGGATACTCGGTTCTGGAGGTCCTCAAGGCATTCGAATCGGCATGCGGCAAACCGATACCTTATGAGGTTCGCGACCGTCGCTCGGGGGACATTGCGGAAAGCTGGGCGGATGTCGCCAAGGTGGAGAGGGAACTGGGTTGGAAATCCCGCAAGGACATCGGGCAGATAGTGGCCGATGTCTGGCGCTGGCAGACGTCGGGCCTGGACGCATGACGCTTTCAGGCCGGCCCGACGCGGGCGACCTCGGCTTCCGACGGTTGGCGCTGGTTTCGAACCAGGCCTTCTCGATCGTCAACTTTCGCGGCGAGCTGATTCGCGACATGGTTGCCAGGGGCGTGGAGGTATACGCCTTTGCGCCCGATCACGACGATCACACCAGAAGGCAGCTTCGCCAACTGGGGGCGACGCCGGTGCGGGGTTGCATCGGGCGCAGCGGCATGAATCCGCTCACGGCGCTGTGGGCAGTCGTGAAAACCGCATGGCAGCTACGTTCCTGCCGGGTGGATGCCGTGTTCAGCTACTTCCCCATGCCGGTGATCCTCGGCGGCCTGGCCGCCAGGTTGGCCGGGGTTCGTATCGTCTATTCGATGATCGAGGGGGCTGGCTACGTCTTCTCGGAAGTCGACGCATCGAGCCCGGCCAGAGGATTGTTGCGCAGACTCGTGCGCCAGCTCTATCGCATCACCCTGAAATCATCCCGGCGCGTTTTTCTGCTGAATGCCGATGACTACGCGCTTTTCGTGCATGGCGGCCTGGTAGCGGCGGAAAAGGTCGTGCTGTTGCCAGGCATCGGCCTCGACCTGACGCATTTCCTTCCATCGCGTCCGCCGGTGAGCCCGGTCGTCTTCATCTTCGTCGGCCGCCTTCTGCAGCAAAAGGGTATCCAGGACTTCGTCGAGGCTGCCCGCGCCCTGAAGGCGGAGCACCCCGAGATCGAATGCATCGTCCTTGGCGACACGGACGTGAATCCGGACTCCATCCGGCGGGAGGAAATTCTCCGCTGGAACGAGGAAGGCTCCGTGCGTTGGGTCGGCTGGGTGAGGGATGTGCGGGGCTGGCTGAACGAGTCCAGCGTCCTGGTGCTGCCCTCCTATTACCGCGAGGGCATTCCGCGGTGCATCCAGGAGGCAATGGCACTGGGGCGGCCCGTGATCACCACGGACTGGGTGGGCTGCCGGGAAAGCATCGTCGACGGCGTCAACGGCTTTCTGGTGCCGATCCGCAGCCCTGCGGCCCTGAAGCAGGTGATGGCTCGTTTCATCCATGACCCCGGACTCATTCTGCGGATGGGAAAGGAGAGCCGGCGGATTGCCGAAGCGCGTTACGACGTTCGTGAAATCAACAGGAAAGTGCTGGCGAGCATGTAGTCGCCGGCCAATGGTAACGAGATGAGTGTTGAGCGATACCCCATGATCCAGGTCGCCGGGCTTGGGAAGTGTTTCCATCTGTTCGACAGCCCCGGCAAGCGTTTCCTGCAGGCGCTGTTCGGCAAGCGTTTCAGCTTTCACCGCGAGTTCTGGGCCTTGCGTGACGTTTCGCTCCAGGTGTCGGCAGGTGAGGTGGTGGGCATCATCGGCCGGAATGGCTCAGGAAAGTCGACCCTGCTGCAGATCATCGCGGGGACCTTGCGCGCGTCCCGGGGCAAGGCGCAGGTCCATGGTCGGGTAGCCGCGCTGCTGGAACTGGGGATGGGGTTCGACCCCGAGCATAGCGGGCGGGACAACGTGATCTTCAACGCCATGCTGCTCGGCATGAGCCGTGAGGAAATCGCCGGAAAACTGGAAGAGATCATCGCGTTCGCCGACATAGGCCCCTTTATCGACCAACCGGTCAAAACCTACTCGAGCGGGATGTACGTCCGCCTGGCTTTCGCCCTGAATGCCCATGTCGACGCCGACCTGCTGATCGTCGACGAGGCCCTTGCGGTTGGCGACGCCGCCTTCCAGTTCAAATGCCTGAGCAGGCTGGACGAGTTGTTGGCCAGGGGCGTGACCATCTTGCTGGTCTCCCATGATGCGCAGTTGATCAAAGGCTATTGCAGCCGGGCTATCTACCTTAGGGATGGTCAGGTTGCATTCGACGGCGATTGCGAGACGGCTTGCGAACTCTACCAGCGCGATAGCCAGGCGGGTGCTGCTGTAGACCGTGTGGGTGAACGCGGTACCGACCTTGCGCTTGGTAATGGAGGTTTGGCGTTTGGCAACGCCAAGGGGCGGATTCAGCAATTGCGTCTGGGAACCGCCGGAGAGTGGCGTGAATCTTTCGATAGCGGTGAACGGATAGTGGTCGAGGTGGTGGCCAGGCTATTCCAGCCTGTATCGAGGCCGAGGATCACCTTGGTTCTTCGTGATCTGCGGGGATACAACCTTTACGCATTCAACAATTCGCATCAGGGCATCGAGTTGCCGACGGGGGACGATGGACTTCTGCATGTACGCATCAGCTTCGCTGGCGATCTGCAGGCAGGCGACTATGCCCTGACGGTACGCCTGGATGACGCGTTGACGGATGAACTCTGCGAACTGCTGGACAAGCAGGTGAACGCAGCGACTTTCCGAATCAACAATCCCATCAAGCGTTTCGATGCCGTGGTCAACCTGCATGGCTCCTTCGAGTTGCTGCACGCACCATGACCCATTCACTTCCTGATCGAGTCGCTCCTGGCTTCTGCGTGGTATTCGTTACCCATGGCGGTGCGCTCGAGTACAAGGCAGCGTTGCTGGCGACCTCTCTCAGAGCAAGGCTTGGAGAAAAGGTCCCCATCCTGGCCGCCCTGGCCACTCCCGCGTCGTCCTGGGGCGCGCTCAGCGAAGCTTCGCACAACCTGTACGACCGCCTCGCCATTCCTATTCGGGAGATCGAGAACCCCTTCGGTACGGCGTACCCCATCGGCAATAAGTTCGCCGCTCTGGCCCTGGGGGAGGGGTATGAGCACACCTTGTTTCTCGATACGGACATGTACTGCCTGCACGCGCCGGATTTCGATGCGCTTCGTCAGGCCGAAGCGGCGCTGAAGCCTGCGGATATGGCTCTGGTACCCACCGACGCCAACTACTGGGGGCGTCTGTACGGGGTGCTGGGGCTCGATCTTCCGCAGATGCGAGTACTGGCCAGCCATGATCAGGAGGTCATGCCCGGGTATTTCAACGCCGGCTTCATCTGGGTGCGCGATGCCGGGCAATTCGCCGCATCCTGGTTAAGGGTGGCCAAGCGCCTCGTCGAAGAGCCGGGGCTTGAGCACAAATGGCCCTGGCTGGACCAGTTGGCACTGCCGCTTGCCCTGGTGCAATTGCAGAAGCGGATACGCTCACTGGATGAGCGCTACAACTTTCCATTGCACCTGAAACCATTGGGCAAGTCGGGGAGGGGGCCTTTCTTCTGCCACTATCACGACCTTCCGGTGCTGGCGCGTGAACCTGAGTTGCTGGGCGACATGCAAGGGCTCCAGCAACGTTTCCCCGAACTGGCCGAGGTGCTCCGGCAATCCGTGGATGTGCGGGCCTATTCACCCGCCTGGTTCGCCGGTTCTGGTGTCAGCCCGTGCCTGGAGGATGCTGGGCGTGATCTGCTGATTACCGGCCTGCCACGTAGCGGTACCAGCCATCTGTGTCGGCTGCTGTCGGAACGTCGGGACACCGTGATCATCAATGAGCCCGCCGAGGTGTTTCCGGCACTGGCGAGCGGTGCCACTCCGTGGGGAATTCCGCGGCTGTATGGCGAACTGCGTCGTGACCTGCTGGCGGGGTTGCCTGTGCCGAACAAGCACGTGGAGGGGCGTCTGGTGGACGATACCGCCCGCGAGTTCGACCACCGACTGCCTTATCGGGCGCAACTCCAGAGCAGGTCTTTCACCCTGGGGACCAAGAACACCTTGGCGTACCTGTCGCGTCTCCCGGAGTTGCATCGGGTTATGCCCGACGCCACCTGCATCGCGCTTGTTCGCCACCCCTACGACAGTCTGTCTTCCTGGAAGCGGACCTTCGAACACCTGCGTACGGCGGCGGTGCAGGCACAGCCAGTCGGCCATCCGGACGATCCCGGCCTGAGCGGCTGGCAGCGCAAGATGCTGCGGGAAGTCGTGGCATGCGATTGCCTGCCTGTGCGCCGGGCGCTCTGGTGGCGCTACCTCGCCTGCCAATTGCTGGAAATGGAGCAGCATCTGCGCTGGATGCGATACGAGGATCTGGTCAGCGAGCCTTCCGGCATGCTCGATCGCTTGCTGGGGAGCGCTTCTCTGCCGGATCAGGCTCCACTGTCCTGCCTTGGTAACGAGATGGACGAGCATGAGCGTGAGCTGGTCGCCGCCGTGGTGAGTGACGTTGCCGGGAGTCTGGGATATGTACTTTGACGGTCGTACCGATATGGGGGAAATAAAAGGGCACGAGATGGACGCCATGCCGCCGGTGATCAGCCTTGTGGGCGTATTCGGCAGCGAAGGCATACGGGCCCAATGGAGTCTATGGGCCTGTCAGCGCATGCGTCGATGGACTGCTTTCCATGGCCTGTCGGTCCAGTTGGTGGTGGTACTCGACCGTCCTGACTACGATACCCGGCGGATCGTCAATGAGCATCCGGCTCTGCAGCCGACGGACCGACTGCTGGAGGTCGAGCACGGTGACCTGTCCCTGGCCCGCAATGCCGGCATAGGCCTGGCGGAGGGCGAGTGTCTCGGTATCTTCGATGGCGACAGCTACTGCAGCGCCAATTGGCTGGTAGAGGCGCAGAGAGTCGTACGGCGTTGTGGAGGTCGGGTGGTGGTGCACCCCGAGTATCTCCTGCATCACGACCAGGCCTTCTCCTATGCCCGTTGCATCGATCAATTGGTGGATGCTTACAGCTCGGCGAGCTGCTTCAAGAGTTATCCATGGGGCGCCATGGTTTTTGCCCGTCGCGAGGTATTCGAGGCCGTGCCCTATCAGCCTGTGTTCACCGAGCAGACGGGCTTCGCTTTTCCTGACTGGCACTGGGGGCTGGAGGTCATCGCTTCCGGTCGCGCCCACACCCTGGCTAGCGGTACTGCCGCCTTTTGTCGCGGAGCACCCGAGGCGCTCCCTGTCCAGCGCAAAGGGACAGCCGGCGTACCCAGGCCGGGTGTCTTCTTTTCTCGTCACTTGTCGGAGGTCGGTTGAGACCATGTCCAGGTCCTGCGTGGTTATGACCTTCCATCGCGAGCGCACACTGGGACAGTGGTCGCTGTTCGGCTTCGAACGCATGCGTAGCCATGCCGAGCTGTTCGGGCACGAAGTACAACTGTTGGCAGTACTGGACCATGCCGATCCGTTCACGCTGCGAATGGTCCGCGAGCATCCGGTATTGCGTCCGACGGATCGAGTCATAGAGGCATCCCTGGGGGATCCTGGCCTGGCGCGCAACCTGGGAGTCAGTGAGGCGGACGGCGAACTGATCGGCATTCTCGATGGCGACGACTATTGTTCGGCGAACTGGATTACCGAGGCATCGAGCGCCCTGGCTGCGCAGTCTGGCGAGGTAGTCGTGCATACCGATTATCTGCTGACTTTCGGCGAGTCCTGGGAGTTTTCCCGGCAGAGCGATCAGTTAACCGGGAAGGGGAGCCCTGAGACCTGTTTCAAACACCATCTGTGGGCCTCGACGGTGTTCGCGTCTCGGGAACTGTTCCTGCGTTGCCCCTATCGGGAGGCGAACATGGCCAGGACCGGCTTCGGCTACGAGGACTGGGACTGGAGCCTCGCTACCCTGGCCGCCGGAGCGCGCCATACCACAGCGCCGCAGACGGCGTTGTTCTATCGGCGCAAGCCTGCCGGTTCCCGGCAGAGCGCCGGCTTGCGACAGCAGGTCGTCGTGCGCCCGGGGCCATTCTTCGCCGATGGATTCTGGAAGTAAGAGGTTTTGATGTCCGTACGTCTGAAGAAACTCCTCGCATGGCTTGCCTGGCACGCCTACAGATGGATGTTCGCGCTTCTGCGATGCTGCCTGAATGAGCGACAGCTGCAGCAGTTCGTGGTGTCCTGCCGCCGTCTCAAGTATCGCTACTTTCCGGAGGCTGCGCCGATTCAGGGCGCTGCAGCGGCAGCGCTGCCGCATTGGATAGTCGAGGAATTACGCGAACTGTCGCATATCGAGCCGGCGCTATATCCCAGCGATGAGCTGCTCGGCCGCTTCCGTTCCTGGCAGCCAGGCGAGGATCCTCATGCAGCGGCGCTCTACCGGGAATTGCTGGCTGATTTCGTCGACAGCCGGCCTCAAGTGATTTTCCTCATTCCCCACATGATGCGAGGTGGGGCCGATCTGGGCACTTTGCACCATGTTCACCTTTGTGTGGAGCAGGGGTTGCGGGTGACGGTGGTGATCACCCGGGATGTCCTCTCACCTTGGATCAATCGCCTGCCGGCAGCGGCCAGGGTGGTCGAGTTCGGACGCCTGACGCGACATGCCGGCGACGAGGATCGTGAACTGGTGTTGCTGCGGCTGCTGCTGCAGAGTCCGGCCAGTACGCTGCACCTGATCAATTCGTTGCTGGGTTGGCAATTGTTCGAGCGATTCGGCAAACCGCTGGTTAGCAGTGGCAAGCGCCTGTTTGCCAGCGTCTACTGCGACGATGTCGACCGCAACGGGGTGCGTTGTGGCTATGCCACAGAGTTCCTGCCGAAGGCATGGATGCACCTGGCTGGTGTTTTCACTGACAACCAGCACTTTCTCGAGCTCATCCAGCGGCGTGACGGCCTTCCGCGGGAGCGTCTGCATGCTTTGTATTTCCCCTTCATCGGCGAGATCGTCAGCGCGCCTGGAGTGGGTAGGAAGGTGCTGTGGGCGGGACGGTTGGCCGCTCAGAAGCGCCCCGAGCTGCTTTATGAAATCGCCCGGGCCATGCCGGAGGTGGGCTTCGATGTCCATGGTGAAGCCGACCCCGCCTACGACTCAAATGTGCTGCAGCGCCTGAAGGCATTGCCGAACGTTTCCCTGGTTGGCCGCTTCGACAGTTTCGCGGCAATCGCCCAGGCGGGTGATTATGGCGTTTTCCTTTATACCTCCGCCTACGACGGTTTGCCGAACGTCCTGCTCGAGGCTACTGCCGCAGGCCTTCCCATAGTCGCGCCGACGGTGGGCGGTATAGCGGAGCTGGTCGAGGAGGACAGCGGCTATCCCCTCGATGCTGCGGCAGGGCCGCTTGCCTTTGTCGAGATGATCAGGCGAGTGCTGGAGGATCCTCAGCGGGCCGAAAGGAAAGTGACCAATGCCCAGGCCCGAATGCGCGGGCGGCATGTCTGGGCCACTTTTACGCGAGAGGTTGCCGCCGTGCCGGGATACTTGCCGACATGTGCCGCACCGCAGCTGGTCGAGTGAGTGCCATTTATGTCGATGGCAGAGGCGATTCGTTCGGGAGCAGAGCGGTTCTGGTTCCTGTGCCGGCCCGCATTACGGCGTATGACGGGGAATCCGGGCCGAGCTGCGCTCCATTGGATGCTGGGCTCGCGCCCATGCGGAAGTCTGCCTGGCGAACCTGCTACGGCTGAACCCTGGGCCTCTGAATTGCCTTTGGTCAGTGTGGTCATTCCCTGCTTCAACTATGGCCGTTATCTGTTGCAGGCGCTGCGCAGTTTGCGCGAGCAGACATTGCAGGACTTCGAGGTCATCCTGGTAGACGATGGTTCCGATGATCCCGCCACTCGTCGTCTGCTCGTGTTGCTCGAGCGGCTCACCTCATTGACCGTTCTCCGGCAAGCCAATGTCGGCCCCGGGGCTGCACGCAATGCGGGCATCGCTAAGGCTCGAGGGCGGTATGTCTGTTGCCTGGACGCCGATGACCTTCTGGCTCCGTCTTACCTGGAGAAGTGTGTGGTCATGCTGGAGGCGGATGCAGGCCTGGGGCTGGCCCATAGCTGGCTGCAACTGTTCGGAAGGGAGCGGCGGTTGGTCAAGACCCGAGACCTCGATCCGGTGTTGCTGGCCCACGTCAATCACCTTGGGGTCTCGGCTGTGTTCTCGCGTTCTGCCTGGGCGGCTGTGGGCGGTTTTTCCGAGGTCCGGAGTGCCTTGTACGAGGACTGGGATTTCTGGATCCGCCTGGCGAGCTTGGGAGTACGGGGCAGGGTGATAGGCGAGGCGCTGATGTTCTATCGGAGGCACCCCAGGTCGCGACTGGGGCATGCCAACCGTCGCCCGCGCCAGGCCTGCCGAGAGTTGCGCCTGGCGCATCGGGAGTTTTGCGCCAACTCGGCTTGGCGAAAATCGCTGGCCGATGGATATCGCCGCCGGCTGGTGGATGAACCGCTGCTCAATTTGTCACGGCCGGGCCAGTATCGGCGTCCGCCGGTACGGATTTTTGTGGTTTGCCTGCAACGAGGCTGCGATATCAAGCAATGCTCTCGACCGGAACTGGAGGTTCTCATCGGAAAGGCGACGCTGCACTTGCTCATCGAGGATTGCGCTGAGCCACCCGGCTGGTTGGTCGAGCGCGCCGCCACCGTCTATCGGTTGTCCGGACTCCTGGATGAGAGTCAATGCGCTGCGTTCGTGAGCAACTACTTCGCGACCCGGGATTGGCTTGGCGCTCTGGTCGTGCCCCAGGCGCCCGGCGCTGCCCGGTTTCTCCATCCGCAAGACGTCGTAGTCGAACGTGGAGATGGACCGGCTCGATGGGATCGTTGTCAGTCAGGTAGGAAATGAATTGAAAACGGTAGTCATGACACTTGGCATGCATCGTTCCGGTACCAGCCTGTTGTCCGCGGCGCTGGAGTGCCTGGGGGTGGACTTCGGGGAGCACCTCATCGCGCCGAGGCCGGACAATCCCAGGGGGTTTTGGGAGGACAGCGCGATTGTCGAACTGAACGAACAGGTATTCGCGGCGCAAGGCTCTTCGTCTTCCTGTGTTGGTGTCGATGGCGCCGGCCTGCTGGGTAGCGAGGCTGGCAAGGTTCTGCAGCGGCGAATGGGTCTGTTGCTGGATCAACGCCTGGCTTGCCATGACCTGTTTGGCATCAAGGATCCGCGCCTGCCGCGTCTTATGGATTTCTGGATGCCGCTGCTGGATGCCAGAAGGGTGGATGTTGCACTGGTGGTCCCCGTCCGCCATCCGTTGAGCGTGGCCGCCTCGTTACAGGCGCGCGACGGCTTTTCCACGGCGAAGAGCCTGATGCTGTGGTACGAGCACATGTACAGAGCCTTGCGATTTGCGGTTACCAGGCGCATGGTCGTAGTCGACTACGACCTGTTCATGGCGCAGCCGCGTGAATCCCTGCTGCGGATTGCCGATCGTCTGGGCCTGCCATTCTCGGAGGCGTCGTTCCAGTGTTTCTCCGTGGGCATCCTGGACCGTTCCCTGCGGCATACGTGCTTCGACGCATCGCTTCTGCGAGAGCATGCAGATGCCTTTCCGGCCCTGGTTGAACTCCATGACCTGCTGTGCGGGCTGGCCAGGGATGAAGAACAGGTCTGCGTTCGTCGGATCGAGGCCATGGAACGCCAATTTGCCGACGTATGGCCATTGCTGCGACATTTCGGACAAATGGACCAGGAGTCCTGGAGGACCGCCCAGTGGTACCTCAGCGACCATAAGCGTTTGGTTGCCCGAGAGGCAGAACTGGTCGGTTGGATATCTCGCCTGGAATCCACCGTCCAGGCGGGTGAGACTGCACATCGGCAGGCGGCGGCCTGGTTCGAGGCACAGGAGCAAGCGTATCTGGCCCGGCTCCAGGCAGTGGAGCGGGAGCGCGATGCTCTTCTGGTGTCGATGGAGGGCCTGCGTGGAGCGCTTGCCTCCTCGGAGGCCACGCAGTCTGACTTGCGCGCAGAGCTTTCTGCAACTCTTGGGCGCCTCGAGTCGATCCTGTCCAGCAGGTCCTGGCGAGCGACGGAGCCCCTGCGGCGTTGCGCCGAATGGGTGGGGAGAATAGGCACCAAGCCTATTTGACGCTATCGACAGTGATTGCTACCATTCCAGACCTTGTATTGGGAGGCTTTCGTCCCTATCTGGCGGAGCAACCCGTAAAAACTGAATATGGAGTGCCCGGCTTCGGCCGGGCGCGGCCAGGGGCCGGCAGGATACCAGTCTTGATCCTGCTGGCTTCTTTTTCATCACTTGACCGCGTTCGCTGGTGGCGCGGAGCCGGGCCTACAGGCCTTTGACTACAGGTATAAACATGAGCGAAAGCTTCGCAGAACTCTTTGAAGAAAGTCTGAAATCCCTCGACATGCAGCCGGGTGCCATCATCACCGGCATCGTGGTCGACATCGACGGTGACTGGGTCACCGTGCATGCCGGCCTGAAGTCCGAGGGCGTCATCCCGGTCGAGCAGTTCTACAACGAACAGGGCGAGCTGACCATCAAGGTGGGTGACGAAGTCCACGTTGCGCTGGACGCGGTTGAAGATGGCTTCGGTGAAACCAAGCTGTCCCGCGAGAAAGCCAAGCGTGCCGAATCCTGGCTGGTTCTGGAAGCTGCCTTCAACGCTGATGAAGTGGTCAAGGGCGTTATCAACGGCAAGGTCAAGGGTGGCTTCACCGTCGACGTCAGCGGCATCCGCGCGTTCCTGCCGGGTTCCCTGGTCGATGTCCGTCCGGTGCGTGATACCACCCACCTGGAAGGCAAAGAGCTCGAGTTCAAGGTCATCAAGCTGGACCAGAAGCGCAACAACGTTGTCGTTTCCCGTCGTAGCGTCCTGGAAGCCGAGAACAGCGCCGAGCGCGAAGCCCTGCTGGAATCCCTGCAGGAAGGCCAGCAAGTCAAGGGTATCGTCAAGAACCTCACCGACTACGGCGCATTCGTGGACCTGGGCGGCGTAGACGGCCTGCTGCACATCACCGACATGGCTTGGAAGCGCATCAAGCACCCGTCGGAAATCGTCAACGTCGGCGACGAGATCGATGTCAAGGTTCTGAAGTTCGACCGCGAGCGCAACCGTGTATCCCTGGGCCTGAAGCAACTGGGCGAAGACCCGTGGGTTGCCATCAAGGCTCGTTACCCGGAAGGCACCCGCGTCATGGCCCGCGTCACCAACCTCACCGACTACGGCTGCTTCGCCGAGCTGGAAGAGGGCGTGGAAGGCCTGGTACACGTCTCCGAAATGGACTGGACCAACAAGAACATCCACCCGTCGAAAGTCGTTCAGGTTGGCGACGAAGTGGAAGTTCAGGTTCTGGACATCGACGAAGAGCGTCGTCGTATCTCCCTGGGCATCAAGCAGTGCAAGTCCAACCCGTGGGAAGACTTCTCTAGCCGCTTCAACAAGGGCGACAAGATCTCCGGCACCATCAAGTCGATCACCGATTTCGGTATCTTCATCGGCCTGGAAGGCGGCATCGACGGTCTGGTTCACCTGTCCGACATCTCCTGGAACGAAGCCGGTGAAGAGGCCGTGCGTCGCTTCAAGAAGGGCGACGAGCTGGAAACCGTCATCCTCTCCGTCGATCCGGAGCGCGAGCGCATCTCCCTGGGCATCAAGCAACTGGAAGACGATCCGTTCTCCAGCTACGCCGGCCAGCATGAGAAGGGCAGCATCGTCCGCGGTATCGTCAAGGAAGTTGACGCCAAGGGCGCTGTCATCAGCCTGGGCGACGACATCGAAGGCATCCTGAAAGCCTCCGAAATCAGCCGCGACCGCGTCGAAGACGCCCGCAACGTGCTGAAGGAAGGCGAAGAAGTCGAAGCCAAGATCATCAGCATCGACCGCAAGAGCCGCGTCATCAGCCTCTCCATCAAGTCCAAGGACGTCGATGATGAGAAGGATGCGATGAAAGAGCTGCGTAGCAAGCAGGAAGTAGAAAGCACCGGTCCGACCACCATTGGTGATCTGATTCGTGCGCAAATGGAGAACCAGGGCTAAGTCCTGATTCTTCCAAGAAAAAGGGCGACTTCGGTCGCCCTTTTTCGTTTTCCCTCCTTTAGGCTGTTCAAAGCTTGAGCTGCGTGCTAAAAGAACCTAGAGCTGATCTAGCCGCTTGAAAAAGAAGGGAAAACCATGACCAAGTCGGAGTTGATCGAGAGAATCGTCACCCATCAGGGGCAGCTTTCCGCAAAGGACGTGGAGCTGGCGATCAAGACCATGCTTGAGCAGATGTCCCAGGCTCTGGCGACCGGCGATCGCATCGAGATCCGTGGGTTCGGCAGTTTCTCTCTGCATTACCGTGCACCGCGCGTCGGCCGGAATCCGAAGACCGGCGAATCGGTGCGCCTGGATGGTAAATTCGTTCCGCACTTCAAGCCGGGCAAGGAATTGCGTGATCGGGTGAACGAGCCCGTGTAGCCGGCTAGAGAACGATCGAGGATTTTTCATGCTTCGGCTCAAACGCTTTCTGGCCTTCCTGGCTGCCATCCTGCTATGCGCAGTGATCGTCGTCTTCGTCCTGGAGAACCTGCAGAAGGTCCAGCTGGCCTTCCTCGGCTGGCAGACGCCGGAGTGGCCGCTGGTGGTCTTCATCACCCTGTCCTTCGTCCTGGGTGGCGTCATCGGCCTGCTGCTGAGCATTCCGTTCCGGGCGCGCACGCGCCTGCATCTCTCGGGGCTGCGTTCCGAGGTATCGCGCTTCCGCAAGGAAAACCAGGCCCTGCGCGACCAGTCGCTGAAGACCCAGTGATCCGGGATGTCCAGCGTTGTAGCGATGCTGCTGTTCGTCCTGGCCCTGGCCGTCGGTTGGTGGCTGGGGCGCCGCTCGTTGCGCCCGGGGTCTCGGCCGGCTTCTGCTGACGAGGCGTTGCGCGAGCGGGTGCGCAACATGCACAACCTGCTCGACCGGCATTCCGACGACGCACTGGAGCGCCTTTCCCAGGGCCTTTCGCTGAACGAAGAGACGCTCGAAAGCCACGTTCATGTCGGCAACCTGTTCCGCCGCCGTGGGGATATCGAGAAGGCCATCCAGATCCACCAGGAATTGCTGGGCAAGGCGTCCGCCAACACCGAGCTGTCCGCGCAGATCAGCCTCGAACTCGCCCGTGACTACATCGCCGGCGGGTTGCTTGGCAGCGCCGAGCAGTTGCTGGACGAGCTGATGCGGCGTGACGGCCAGGCCACCTCGCTGGAGGCGCTGGACGAACTGCGTCGCATCGCCGAGCGCGAGAAGGACTGGGCGCGTGCAGTGGAGCTTGCAGCGCGCCTGGTGGGGCGGCGGCCCCAGTTGAAGACGGTGCTGGCCAACTATTATTGCGAGCAGGCCCAGGAGCGCATCCGTGGGGGGGACCGCGACAGCGCCTGCGAGCTTCTCAAGGAGGCCCGGCGGGTCGACCCCCAGTGCGTACGCGCCTTGCTGATGCGCCTGGATTGCGAGCTGTGGCAGCGCAACTTCCAGGCTGCCGATGCTTCCATCACCGAACTCTGCGCGGCTGATGCCGGTTTTCTCGGTGAGTTGCTGCCCATGCTGCGGCGCCGCGAGTGTTGCGCCGAGCCGGAGATCCTCGCCTGCCTGCGCCGTCTTGCCGAGGCGCCGGATGCGTCGCCGGCGCTGCTGGCGATCCTGGCCCAGCTCGACGCGGACGGGCAGGGCTGGCGCGGCCGGTTGCTGGCCAAGGTCCAGCAACAACCTTCCTGGCGAGGGTTGCTGGACATGCTCGGTACGCTGGGCGGTGGAAGGGCGGACCAGGAGCTGTTCACCCACATGCAGCCGATCATCCTCGGCCTGTATCGATCGATGCCGCACTATCGCTGCGGCAATTGCGGTTTCGCCGGGCGCGAGCTGCACTGGCAATGCCCGGGCTGCCACGCGTGGAATACGCTCAGGCCGATCGCTGCTCCCCAGCAGTGATGCCGGTGCCCGAAATCATGGACGGTGCCCCGGCGCCTTGAATCTCTAGGAGTGGTGTTGAAAGTACTTCTGACCGGTGCCACCGGTTTTGTCGGGCGTGGGGTTCTCGAAGCCTTTGCCGCGATACCGGAGTTGCGCCTGGCGGTGGCGGTACGTTCCCGTCTGCCTGGCGAGTTCCCCGGCGTGGAGGTCCACTCCATCGATGGCCTGAGCGCCACCCAGGACTGGAGCGGTGCACTGGCCGGCGTGGACGTCGTGGTCCATGCCGCGGCCCGGGTGCATGTCATGTGCGAAACCGCGGACGATCCCCTGGCCGAGTTCCGCGCGGTCAATGTCGAGGGCACCCTCAACCTGGCACGCCAGGCCGCCGCGGCAGGGGTGCGGCGCTTCATCTTCATCAGCTCGGTCAAGGTCAATGGCGAATCGACGCCGCCCGGCCGGCCGTTCCGTGCCGAGGACGTGCCGGCGCCGGCCGACCCCTACGGCCAGTCGAAGCTGGAAGCGGAGCAGGCGCTGTCGCGCCTGGCCGAAGACTGTGCAATGGAATGGGTGGTCATCCGCCCGCCGCTGATCTATGGCCCGGGTGTGGGGGCCAACTTCGCCAGCCTGATGCGTGCGGTGCAGCGGCAATTGCCCTTGCCGTTCGCGCGGGTGCGCAACCGGCGGAGCCTGGTGGCCAGGGACAACCTGGTCGACCTGCTGCGGGTCTGCCTGGGGCACGAGCGTGCCGCCAACCAGGTCTTCCTGGTCAGCGACGACCAGGACCTTTCCAGCGCCGAGCTGTGCCGCCGCCTGGCCGCGGCACTGGGCGTACGTTCGCGGCTGCTGCCGGTGCCGGTCGCCTTGCTGCAGGGGCTGGCCGTGTTGTTCGGGCGGGGAGCCCAGGCGCAGCGCGTGCTGGGCTCGTTGCAGGTGGATATCGGCAAGACCCGCGAGCTGCTGGGCTGGCGCCCGCCGGTGGGCGTCGACCAGGCGCTGGCGGCGACGGCTCGCTGGTACCGGGAGGCCCGGCGATGATCTTCCTGTTGCCGTTTCTCGCCCTGCTGCTGGCCTGGGCCGGCACCGCCGGGGTTCGCCATTACGCCCTCGCGCGCAGTGTGATGGACGTGCCCAACGAGCGCAGCTCCCACAGTGTCCCGACGCCCAGGGGCGGTGGGGTGGCGATAGTCCTGAGCTTCCTTCTGGTGCTGCTGCTGTCCTGGGGGATGGGCCTGACCGATACGCGCGGCATGCTTGCCCTGCTGCTGTCGGGCGGCTGGATCGCCCTGGTGGGCTTCGTCGACGACCATCGCCACGTCCCGGCCCGCTGGCGCCTGCTCGGCCACTTCCTGGGGGCGGGGTTCCTGCTCTACATGCTGGGTGGCGTGCCGGCCCTGCCGTTCGCCGGCAGCCATTGGGACCTGGGCCTGTTCGGTTCGCTGCTGGCGCTGTTCTACCTGGTGTGGCTGCTGAACCTCTACAACTTCATGGACGGCATCGATGGCATCGCCAGCCTGGAGGCGATCACCGTCTGCGTCGGTGCGGCGCTCTGTTGCTGGCTGGCCGGGGTGGGCTCGGCCGCCTGGCTGCCGCTGCTGCTCGCCGCGGCCACCGCGGGGTTCCTGGCCTGGAACTACCCGCCGGCGCGAATCTTCATGGGCGATGCCGGCAGCGGTTTCCTCGGCATCGTCCTGGGAGGGTTGTCCTTGCAGGCGGCCTGGCAGGCTCCGCAGTTGTTCTGGTCGTGGCTGATCCTGTTGGGCGCCTTCGTGGTCGACGCCACCTGGACCCTGGCGCGCCGCTTGCTGCGTGGCGAGCGGGTGCATGAGGCGCACCGCAGCCATGCCTACCAGCGGGCTTCGCGGCGTCTGGGCCAGCATCGCGCCATCAGTCTGTCGGTGGCTGCGATCAATCTGATATGGCTGTCGCCGATCGCCGTTTTCGTGGCGCTGGGCTGGATTGACGGCGTGGCCGGACTGATTCTTGCCTATGCTCCATTGGTGCTGGTCGTGGCAGTGCTGGGTGCCGGTGGGCCTGAAAACGGCCAACCGAAGTGAACTCCATGGGAAATGGTGGTCAATGTAACGGGAGACTGCGCTCCCGGACTGGGAAGGACGAATGGATATGCTGCGAGAGCGCCTGCTGAGGTTGCCCCGACGTTACAAGCGAATGCTGCAGGTGGTCACGGACGTGTTCCTGGTGTGGCTGGCCCTGTGGCTTTCTTTCGTGGTGCGCCTGGGTACGGACGACCTGACCTACCCCTTCCGCGTGCATGCCTGGCTGTTCATCGCCGCGCCCCTGATCGCGATACCGCTGTTCATCCGCTTCGGCATGTACCGGGCGGTCATGCGCTACCTGGGCAACGATGCGCTGATCGCCATCTGGAAGGCGGTGACCATCTCGGCCCTGGTGCTTTCGCTGGTGGTCTACTGGAACCGCTCGGTCGTCGAGGCGGTGCCGCGTTCCCTGGTGCTCAATTATTGGTGGCTGAGCCTGCTGATGGTCGGCGGCTTGCGCCTGGCCATGCGCCAGTACTTCATGGGCGACTGGTACAGCGCAGTCCAGGTCGTGCCCTTCTTCAAGCAGGACGATGGCCTGACCAAGGTCGCGGTCTACGGCGCGGGTACCGCGGGCAACCAGCTGGTGGCCGCCCTGCGCCTGGGGCGGGCGATGCGCCCGGTGGCCTTCATCGACGACGACGACGAGATCGCCAACCGGGTGATCGCCGGCCTGCGGGTATTCAAGCCCAAGCATATCCAGCAGATGATCGAGGAGACCGGCGCCCAGGAGGTCCTCCTGGCGATTCCCTCGGCCTCGCGGGCGCGCCGCCGCGAGATCCTCGGGCTGCTGGAACCCTATCCGCTGCACGTGCGCAGCGTGCCCGGCATCATCGACCTGGCCAACGGCCGGGTGAGGGTGGACGACATCCAGGAAGTGGACATCGCCGACCTGCTGGGGCGCGACCCGGTGGCGCCGCGCAGGGAGCTGCTGGAACACTGCATCCGCGGCCAGGCGGTGATGGTCACAGGGGCGGGCGGCTCCATCGGTTCGGAGCTGTGCCGGCAAATCCTGACCTGCGGCCCGACGGTGATGGTGCTGTTCGAGCACTGCGAGTTCAACCTCTACCGCATCCACCAGGAACTGGAGCAGCGCATCCGCCGCGAGTCCCTGCCGGTGCAGCTGGTGCCCATCCTGGGCTCGGTGCGCAGCGCCGAGCGCTTGCTGGAAGTGCTGGGCAGCTGGAAGATCAACACCGTCTACCATGCGGCCGCCTACAAGCACGTGCCGATCGTCGAGCACAACATTTCCGAGGGCGTGCTCAACAACGTGCTGGGCACGCTGCAGGCGGCCCAGGCTTCGATCCAGGCCGGAGTGCAGAACTTCGTGCTGATCTCCACCGACAAGGCGGTGCGCCCGACCAATGTCATGGGCGGCACCAAGCGCCTGGCCGAGATGATCCTGCAGGCGCTCAGCCAGGAGCCGGCGCCGGTGCTCTTCGGCGACAAGGCCGGCGTGCACCATGTGAACAAGACCCGTTTCACCATGGTGCGCTTCGGCAACGTCCTGGGTTCATCCGGCTCGGTCATTCCGCTGTTCCGCGAGCAGATCAAGCGCGGCGGCCCGGTGACCGTCACCCATCCGGCGATCACCCGCTACTTCATGACCATACCCGAGGCCGCGCAACTGGTGATCCAGGCGGGCTCCATGGGGCGCGGCGGCGATGTCTTCGTGCTGGACATGGGGCAGCCGGTGAAGATCCTCGAGCTGGCCCAGCGCATGATCCACCTGTCGGGGCTCAGCGTGCGCTCGGAGAGCACGCCCCATGGCGACATCGCCATCGAGTTCAGTGGCCTGCGCCCGGGTGAGAAGCTCTACGAGGAGCTGCTGATCGGTGACGACGTGGGTACCACCGAGCACCCGATGATCATGAAGGCAAACGAGGAAATGCTGCCCTGGGATGCGTTCAAGGCGGTGCTGGGCTCGCTGCTGAAGGCGGTGGAGCGGGGTGACTACGCCCAGGTGCGCATGCTGCTGCGCGATTCGGTCAACGGCTACTGCCCGGATGGCGACATCGTCGACCTGGTCCACCAGCAGCGCCGTATGGAACCCTGACAGATCAAGGCCGGCACTCGGTCGGACGCTGCCTTGTTGCAGGAGGGGCTCTTCGTCCAATCGGCGAGGAAGCCCCTGATTCATTCAAAGTGTGATTTTCCCTTCTTCCCCTTGCCCCACTCCTGTCGCTAAAGGTGAATGGCGAGCCCGTTCTGGCTCGCCATACCCAGTGATTAAAAGGAGTTATTCATGCATAAGGCATTCGCGCTACTGCTGGTCGTGCTTTCTTCCCTTTCCCTCTCGGGCATGGCTGCCGCCGCCTCTGCGCCGGAGAAGCTGACGCCGGCGACGGTCACCATGCACGACGAGAAGGAAGGGCTAGTCAGCCTCAACACCGCCGACGCAGAGATGCTGCAAAAGCGGCTCAAGGGAATCGGCAAGGCCAAGGCCGAAGCCATCGTGGCCTACCGGCAGGCCAATGGCCCCTTCACCAGCCTGGATCAGTTGCTGGAAGTGAAGGGCATCGGCAAGGCGATCCTGGAGAGCAACCGGGAGGCGATCAGCCTCGACTGAGGCGCTCCGCGATGGAAAGGCCGGTCCGGGCGACCGGCCTTTTTCATTGTTGCGTTGGTGGGGTGATGCTTGACCATGGCCAGCAGCGAGCATGGGGCGATTACCTTGGAAGGACAGGCCGAGATGGTGACCGAGGAGATGGAGCAGGCGTTGGGTCGCCTGAGCGACGAACCTGCGCCGTTCTCAAGGCAAAGTGGAGGGCCTGCACCGGCAGGCTCAGGATTGATGTCTGGCGGGAGAGGGATGGGAGGAGGCCGCCCTTGGCAGGCGACCGACTCTCGATCTAGAATCTCCCGTAATGGGAGATTCGGGACGGATGCGAGTCATTGCAAAGAGCACGTTGGTGAAGTTCTGGGGGATTCCTGGCCAGGAAGACGCCAAGGCTCCTTTGGAGAGTTGGTACGACGCGGCGACCAACGCTGAATGGAAGACTCCACAGGACGTGAAGAATCAATTCGGCAGCGCGAGCATCTGCGGCAACAACCGCGTGGTGTTCAACATCGGCGGCAACAAGTACCGCCTGATTGTGGAAATGCAGTACCGCTGCGGCATCGCCTGGGTGAAGTTCATCGGCACCCATGCCCGGTACGACCAGATAGACGTGGAGACGGTGAATGAATATTAAGCCCATCCGAAACGACGAGGACCTGCGCGCGGCCTTCCAGCGCCTGGAATCCGTCTTCCAAGCGGAAGAGGGCACGGCTGAGGCTGACGAAATGGAAGTGCTGGTGACGCTGATCGAGGCGTATGAGAACAAGCACTACCCGATAGGCCCAGCCGATCCCGTCGAGGCCATCAGGTTCAGCATGGAGCAACGAGGGCTGACCCCGCGCGATCTGGAGCCCTTTATCGGCAGCAGCGGCCGTGTCTCAGAGGTGCTGAATCGCAAGCGTGGCCTCAGCCTGGCGATGATCAAGCGCCTGCATGATGGCTTGAATATCCCCTATGAGAGCCTGCTGGCCGGGGCTGCCTAGTCTGGCTCCGGCGTTCTGTCATGGTTCGTTGAGGGTAGGCGTGCTGGGCCTGGGAAGCTATTGAAGGGTGTTGGGCCCCGCGACCTGGACTCGACGGTCCGGGGCCCTTACAAAGAAAAAGCCCCCGGCATGTGCCGAGGGCTTTTGAATTTGGCTCCGCGACCTGGACTCGAACCAGGGACCCAATGATTAACAGTCATTTGCTCTACCGACTGAGCTATCGCGGAACAACGGGGCGTATCTTACTGATTAAAAAGGGGAAGTCAACATTCTACCGATGACTTCCCCGATTTTTTTCAGAGCACCTGGACGATGGCGCGGGTGACGGTTTCCAGGTTGCCGTTGTTCAGCGCGGCGACGCAGATGCGGCCGGTGCCGACGGCGTAGATGCCGAACTCGTTCTTCAGGCGCGCCACCTGCTCGGCGGTCAGGCCGGAGTAGGAGAACATGCCGCGCTGCTGGGCGACGAAGCCGAAGTCGCGCTTGGCGCCCTGGGCGGCCAGTTGCTCGACCATGGCCACGCGCATGTTACGGATGCGGCTGCGCATTTCGCCCAGTTCCTCTTCCCACAGGGTGCGCAGTTCCGGGCTGTTGAGCACGGCGGAGACGACGCTGGCGCCGTGGGTCGGCGGGTTGGAGTAGTTGGTGCGGATCACCCGCTTGACCTGGGACAGGACGCGGGCGGACTCCTCGCGGCTGTTGGTGACCACCGACAGCGCGCCGACGCGCTCGCCGTACAGCGAGAACGACTTGGAGAAGGAGCTGGAAACGAAGAAGTTCAGGCCGGACCGGGCGAACAGGCGCACGGCGGCGGCGTCTTCGTCGATGCCGTCACCGAAGCCCTGGTAGGCGATGTCGAGGAAGGGCACGTGGCCCTTGGCCTTGAGCACCTCCAGGACCTGTTTCCAGTCGTCCAGGCTCAGGTCGACGCCGGTCGGGTTGTGGCAGCAGGCGTGCAGCACCACGATGGACTGCGAGGGCAGGGCGTTGAGGTCCTCCAGCAGGCCGGCGCGGTTCACGCCGTGGCTGGCGGCGTCGTAGTAGCGGTAGTTCTGCACCGGGAAGCCGGCGGCCTCGAACAGCGCGCGATGGTTTTCCCAGCTCGGGTCGCTGATGGCCACGGTGGCGTTGGGCAGCAGGCGCTTGAGGAAGTCGGCGCCGGTCTTCAGCGCGCCGGTACCGCCCACCGCCTGGGTGGTGACCACGCGGCCTTCGGCCAGCAGCTCGGAGTCGGCGCCGAACAGCAGCTTCTGCACGCCCTGGTCGTAGGCGGCGATGCCTTCGATCGGCAGGTAGCCGCGCGGGGCGTGGGCTTCGATGCGGGCTTTCTCCGCGGCCTGTACGGCACGCAGCAACGGGAGGCGACCCTCCTCGTTGTAGTACACGCCGACGCCCAGGTTGATCTTGCCGGGGCGGGTGTCGGCGTTGAAGGCTTCGTTCAGGCCCAGGATGGGGTCGCGGGGGGCCATTTCGACAGCGGAGAACAGACTCATTTTGGCAGCAGCTCTAAGGCGGGAGTGAAGATGCAAATGCAACCCCCGCGCACGGCGCTGGGGGATGCGTCGACGGGCCGGTATTATATAGGCCTCTATGGCACGCTGCGAGTTGATCGCGCATGCTTTCGCCTGGTTTGACGCCGCAATTCTGCCCGCGTCACACCCCACAGCGAGGTTCCCATGTCGATTTTCCAACTGGATTCGCGCTTCAAGCCGGCGGGCGACCAGCCCGAAGCGATCCGACAAATGGTGGAGGGGCTGGAGGCCGGACTGTCGCACCAGACCCTGCTGGGGGTGACCGGCTCCGGCAAGACCTTCAGCATCGCCAACGTCATCGCCCAGGTGCAGCGCCCGACCATGGTCCTGGCGCCGAACAAGACCCTGGCCGCGCAGCTCTACGGCGAGTTCAAGACCTTCTTCCCGCACAACGCGGTGGAATACTTCGTCTCCTACTACGACTACTACCAGCCGGAGGCCTATGTCCCGTCCTCCGACACCTATATCGAGAAGGACTCGTCGATCAACGACCACATCGAGCAGATGCGCCTGTCGGCGACCAAGGCCCTGCTGGAGCGTGAGGACGCGATCATCGTCTGCACCGTTTCGTCCATCTACGGCCTGGGCGATCCGGCGTCCTACCTGAAGATGGTCCTGCACCTGGACCGCGGCGACCGCATGGACCAGCGCGAGTTGCTGCGCCGCCTGACCAGCCTGCAGTACACCCGCAACGACATGGACTTCGCCCGCGCCAGCTTCCGCGTGCGCGGCGACGTCATCGACATCTTCCCGGCGGAATCGGAGCTTGAGGCCATCCGCGTCGAGCTGTTCGACGACGAAGTAGAGAACATCTCCGCCTTCGACCCGCTGACCGGCGAGGTGATCCGCAAGCTGCCGCGCTTCACCTTCTACCCCAAGAGCCACTACGTGACGCCGCGGGAGACCCTGATGGAAGCGGTGGAGCAGATCAAGGAAGAGCTCAAGGTGCGCCTGGACTACCTGCGCAACAACAACAAGCTGGTGGAAGCCCAGCGCCTGGAGCAGCGCACCCGCTTCGACCTGGAGATGATCCTCGAGCTGGGCTACTGCAACGGCATCGAGAACTACTCGCGCTTCCTCTCCGGGCGCGGCCCCGGCGAGCCGCCGCCGACCCTCTACGACTACCTGCCGGCCAACTCGCTGCTGGTGATCGACGAATCCCACGTCAGCGTTCCCCAGGTCGGCGCCATGTACAAGGGCGACCGTTCGCGCAAGGAAACCCTGGTGGAATACGGCTTCCGCCTGCCCTCGGCGCTGGACAACCGGCCGCTGCGCTTCGAGGAGTGGGAGGCGATCAGCCCGCAGACCATCTTCGTCTCCGCCACCCCCGGCCCCTATGAAGAGCAGCACGCCGGGCGCGTGATCGAGCAGGTGGTGCGGCCCACCGGCCTGGTCGACCCGCAGATCGAAGTGCGCCCGGCCTCGACCCAGGTGGACGACCTGCTCTCGGAAATCCGCCGGCGCGTGGCCAGCGAGGAACGCGTGCTGGTCACTACCCTGACCAAGCGCATGGCCGAGGACCTCACCGACTACCTCGGCGACCACGACGTGCGCGTGCGCTACCTGCACTCGGACATCGACACCGTCGAGCGCATGGAGATCATCCGCGACCTGCGCACCGGCGCCTTCGACGTGCTGGTGGGCATCAACCTGCTGCGCGAGGGCCTGGACATGCCCGAGGTGTCCCTGGTGGCCATCCTCGACGCCGACAAGGAAGGTTTCCTGCGTTCCGAGCGCTCGCTGATCCAGACCATCGGCCGCGCCGCGCGCAACCTCAACGGCAAGGCGATCCTCTATGCCGACAACGTCACCGGCTCGATGCAGCGAGCCATGGACGAGACCGAGCGGCGGCGCAACAAGCAGATCGCCTTCAACGAAGCCAACGGCATCGTGCCCAAGGGGGTGAAGAAGGACATCAAGGACATCCTCGAGGGCGCCAGCGTGCCGGGCGCCAAGGGCAAGCGCCGCGGCGTGGCCAAGGTGGCGGAGGAGAGCGGGCGCTACGAGGGCGAACTGCGCTCGCCGAACGAGATCAGCAAGCGCATCCGCCAGCTCGAGGAGAAGATGTACCAGCTGGCCCGCGACCTGGAGTTCGAAGCCGCCGCCGCGGTGCGCGACGAGATCCACAAGCTGCGCGAACGCCTGGTGGAGGTCGGCTGACCTCCACCAGCGCTTGGGTCAGTGCGCGGCAGCGCTGGCCTGGGCGCCGAAGCCCTTCGGCAGCGGGCGGGTCAGCAGCACGGCGATCATGCTGATGGCGAGGACGATGCCGATGGCGTGGAAGGCGTCGTTGTAGGCCATGATCGCCGCCTGTTGGTGGACGATCACGCTGATTTCCCCCAGCGCCGCCTGCTGGCTGCCGAGTTGCGCGGTCAACTGCGCGAGGCGCTCGTCCACCGCGCCGTTGACCGGCACCACCGCTTCGCGCAGGTAGTCGTAGTAGACCTTGGCGCGGCTATCCAGCAGCGTCGCCAGCAGGGCGATGCCGACGGCGCCGCCGAGGTTGCGCAGGATGTTGAACAGGCTCGAGGCGGAGCCGGCGTCCTGCGGCTGCAGGTAGATGGTGGCGATCAGCGAGATGGTCACCATCACCATCGGCTGGCCGAGGGCGCGCAGCAGCTGGATCTGGTTGAACTGCGGGCCGGCGAAGTCCGGGTTGAGCACCCCCGAGCAGAAACTCGCCAGGCCGAACAGGCCGAAGCCGATGGCGCACAGCAGGCGCGGCTCGATGATCTTCATCAGCTTGGGGATCAGCGGGATCAGGAACAGTTGCGGCACGCCCATCCACATGATCACCTCGCCGATCTGCATGGCGTTGTAGCCCTGGATCTGCGCCAGGTACAGCGGCAGCACGTAGATCGAGCCGTACAGGCCCATGCCCAGGCCGACGCTGGAGATGCTCGACAGGCCGAAGTTGCGGTTGCGCAGGATGCCCAGGTTGATCAACGGGTTGGGCCGCGAGGTCTGCAGGATGATGAACAGGATCAGGCTGACCAGGGCGATGCTGCCCAGGCTGACGATCAGGTTTGACTCCAGCCAGTCCTTGCGGTGGCCCTCCTCGAGGAACACCTGCAGGCAGCCCAGGCCGATGGCCATGCTGACGATGCCGGCGTAGTCGGTGCTCTTCAGCAGCTCCCAGTGCGGCGGCTTCTTCTCCAGGCCGTAGAGCAGCCCGGCGATCATCAGCAGGCCCGGCGGGATGTTGATGTAGAAGATGTATTCCCAGCCGAAGTTCTCGGTCAGCCAGCCGCCCAGGGTCGGGCCGATCGACGGGGCGAAGGTGGCGGTGATGGCGAACAGCGCCATGCCCTTGGGCCGGTGGTGCTCCGGCAGCTTGATCAGGCTCAGGGTGAAGGCCAGGGGAATCAGCGCGCCGCCGGTGAAGCCCTGCATGGCGCGGAACACGATCATGCTCTCCAGGTTCCAGGCGAAGGAGCAGAGCAGCGAGGAGAACAGGAAGCCGATCGACACCATCACCGCCAGGCGCCGCGCCGAGAGCAGCTGCACCAGCCACGCGGTGAGCGGGATCATGATGATCTCCGCGACCAGGTAGGAGGTGGAGATCCACGAGCCTTCCTCCAGGGTCGCGGCCAGCGCGCCCTGGATGTCCTTCAGCGAGGAGTTGGTGATCTGGATGTCGAGCACCGCCATGAACGCGCCGAGCATGGCCGCCAGTACCGCGATCCAGTCGCGCCGCGTAGGTTCGCCGGCGGGGCGCAGGAGCGGGTCAGCGCTCACCGATCTGCACCTCGGCCTCGACCGACATGCCCGGGCGGATCAGACCCTTGAGCGGGTTGTCGGCGGCGAAGGTGATCTTCACCGGGATGCGTTGCACCACCTTGGTGAAGTTGCCGGTGGCGTTGTCCGGCGGCAGCAGGCTGAACTGGGCGCCGGAGGCGGCGAAGAGGCTGTCCACGCAGCCTTCGATGGGCGTGTCGGGGAAGCTGTCGAGGATCAGCCGGGCCTTCTGCCCCGGGCGCATGTGGCCGACCTGGGTCTCCTTGAAGTTGGCCTGCACCCAGATGCCTTCGTCGGGCACCAGCGCCAGCAACTGGCTGCCGACCTGCACGTACTGCCCCACCCGCGCGCCGCGCTGGCCGACCAGGCCGGCCACCGGGGCGCGGATCTCGGTGCGCGCCAGGTTGATCTCGGCCTGGGCGATCTCCGCCCGGGAGGCGTCGATCTGCGCCTGCAGGCGCTTGATGTCGGCGTTCAGGGCGTCGACCTGGATGCGCTGGGCCTGCAGGTCGGCCTGGGCCTTGGCCACTTGCGAGCGGGCGACGTGGGAGTCGGCGGTCAGGGTGGTGACGCGTTCCTCGGAAACGTAGCCGGGCTTGCGCAGGGTCTGGGCGCGGTTGAGGTCGATCTGGGTGCGGCCGAAGGTGGCCTGGGTGGCGTTCAGGTCGGCCTCGCTGGCGGCGATCGTGCTGCCCTGGCCCTTCAGCTTGCTGCGCGCCTGGGCCAGCTCCGCCTCGTGGGTGGCCAGGGCGGCCCTGGCGCGGTCCAGGGCCAGGCGGAAGTCGGCGTCCTCCAGCTTGACCAGCAGTTGGCCCTTTTCCACGTGCTGGTTGTCGGTGACCAGCACCTGGTCGATGCGCGCGCCCAGCTGGCTGGCGATGCGGGTGATCTCGCCCTGGACGTAGGCGTTGTCGGTGGTTTCCTGGAAGCGGCCGATGAAGTACCAGCGCGCCAGGAAGGCCAGGGCGACCAGGCAGAAGAGGGCGAAGAAGATGCTCAGGCGGCGTTTCAATTGTGCAGGCATGATAAACGAGCGTTTGTTTGGCGGAATTTTTCCGCCAATGTAACAGTGTTCCCGGCTGGGGCGCAGTCGCTACAATTCGGAAACTTTGTTGTTTATAGGGAACAATAATGGGGCTGGATGATGCGCTGATCTTCACCCGGGTCGTGGAGTTCCACAGTTTCACCCAGGCCGCCCACAGCCTGGGCATGCAGAAGTCCACGGTGAGCCGGCGCATCGCGCTGCTGGAAGAGCGCCTGGGCGTGCGCCTGCTCAACCGCACCACGCGCAAGCTGCGCCTGACCGAGGTGGGGCAGGCCTACTACGACCGTTGCCGGCAGATCATGCTCGACTTCGCCGAGGCCGAGCAGGCGGTGATGCAGCTGCAGCAGGAACCGTCCGGCCTGCTGCGCATCACCGCGCCCATCGAGTTCGGCCAGATGTACCTGGGCGAGGTGCTCGGCGACTTCATGCGCCTCTATCCGCAGATCACCGCCGAGGTGGAGCTCAGCTCGCGCACCGTCGACCCGCTGGAGGAGGGCATGGACATCGCCATCACCGTCGGCCAGCCGGAGGACTCGACGCTGATCGCCCGCCGCCTGCTGGTGACCAGCCGCTGCCTGTGCGCCAGCCCCGGCTACCTGGAGCAGCACGGGCGGCCGCTGCACGTCGAGGACCTGGCCGGGCATCGCGCGGTGCTGCTGGCCCAGGACTCGCAGCGCTACTGGCCGCTGCTGAACGAGAGCGTGCCCTGCCAGCGGGTGCTGTCCTGCAACAACATCTCCTTCGCCCGCGAGGCGGTGCTGGCCGGGGCGGGCATCGCCTCGCTGCCGGAGCTGATCGTCGACGCGGCGCTGGAAAGCGGCCGCCTGGAACGCCTGCTGCCGGAGGTGCAACTGCCGATCGGCGAGCTCTACGCGGTCTACCCGTCGCGGCGCTTCCAGGCGATGAAGGTGAAGACCTTCCTCGACTACCTGATCCATCGCCTGCCCATCGACGAGGCCCATCGGCTGGAGCCGGGGGCGGCGCGCCTGATAACATCGCCCCCATGAATGCAGACTATTGTCTGCATCTTTCATTCCGGTTTTCACGAGAGCTTTCATGACCACTGTCCGCACCCGCATCGCGCCGTCCCCCACCGGCGACCCGCACGTCGGCACCGCCTACATCGCGCTGTTCAACCTGTGCTTCGCCCGTCAGCACGGCGGCAAGTTCATCCTGCGCATCGAGGACACCGACCAGGTACGCTCCACCCGCGAGTCGGAACAGCAGATCTTCGACGCCCTGCGCTGGCTGGGCATCGAGTGGGACGAAGGCCCGGACGTCGGCGGCCCCCATGGCCCGTACCGGCAGAGCGAGCGGGGCGCCATCTACAAGCAGTACAGCGATGAGCTGGTGGAGAAGGGCCACGCCTTCCCCTGCTTCTGCTCCTCCGAGCGCCTCGACGCCATCCGCGCCGAGCAGCAGGCGCGCAAGGAAACCCCGCGCTACGACGGCCACTGCATGCACCTGCCGAAGGAAGAGTCGCAGCGCCGCATCGCCGCCGGCGAGTCCCACGTGGTGCGCATGAAGGTGCCGACCGAAGGCGTCTGCGTGGTCCCGGACATGCTCCGCGGCGACGTCGAGATCCCGTGGGACCGCATGGACATGCAGGTGCTGATGAAGGCCGACGGCCTGCCCACCTACTTCCTGGCCAACGTGGTCGACGACCACCTGATGGGCATCACCCACGTGCTGCGCGGCGAAGAGTGGCTGCCCTCGGCGCCCAAGCTGATCAAGCTGTACGAGTACTTCGGCTGGGAGCAGCCGGTGCTCTGCTACATGCCGCTGCTGCGCAACCCGGACAAGAGCAAGCTGTCCAAGCGCAAGAACCCCACCTCCATCACCTTCTACGAGCGCATGGGCTTCCTGCCCCAGGCGCTGCTGAACTACCTGGGCCGCATGGGCTGGTCGATGCCCGACGAGCGCGAGAAGTTCAGCCTGCAGGAGATGATCGACAACTTCGACCTGTCCCGCGTGTCCCTCGGCGGGCCGATCTTCGACATGGAGAAGCTGTCCTGGCTGAACGGCCAGTGGATCCGCGAGCAGTCGGTGGAGGAGTTCGCCCGGGAAGTGCAGAAGTGGGCGCTCAACCCCGAGTACCTGATGAAGATCGCCCCCCACGTCCAGGGCCGGGTGGAGAACTTCAGCCAGATCGCCCCGCTGGCCGGCTTCTTCTTCAGCGGCGGCGTGCCGCTGGACGCCAGGTTGTTCGAGCACAAGAAGCTCGACGCCACCCAGGTGCGCCAGGTCCTGCAACTGGTGCTGTGGAAGCTGGAAGCGTTGCGCCAGTGGGAGAAGGACAGGATCACCGCCTGCATCCAGGCGGTGGCCGAGCACCTGGGCCTTAAGCTGCGTGACGTTATGCCGCTGATGTTCCCGGCCATCACCGGCCATGCCAGCTCGGTGTCGGTGCTCGACGCCATGGAGATCCTCGGCGCCGACCTGTCGCGCTATCGCCTGCGCCAGGCCCTGGAGCTGCTGGGCGGGGCGTCGAAGAAGGAAGCCAAGGAGTGGGAGAAGATCCGCGACGCCATCGCCGGCTGACGGAAGCCTCCTGACAAAAGGCCGGCCGCCTCCGGGCGCCCGGCCTTTTTCATGTCCATAATCCGGGGGCGAATCCGCCATGCGCGGGGCCCGAAGTACCGGGCGAAGGGCGGGGGAAACCTGGGGGCTTTCCTAAGTGATTGTTCTTTGGGAGAAAAAATTTAAAAAAGTCGAAAATTCTTGTTGACAGGGTTACGCCTCACTCTTAAGATGCGCCCCGTTCCAGCGACGAACTGAATCACAGGGCGAAGCGGAACGGTAGATGTAGCGGTACTTTGGGGCTATAGCTCAGCTGGGAGAGCGCTTGCATGGCATGCAAGAGGTCGACGGTTCGATCCCGTCTAGCTCCACCAAATTACCAGTAGGTTTCGCCGCTTCGCGGCGGAGCCGAAAATCGAAGGTTTGCGTCCCCTTCGTCTAGTGGCCTAGGACACCGCCCTTTCACGGCGGTAACAGGGGTTCGAGTCCCCTAGGGGACGCCA
>NZ_JAZAQP010000037.1:0-66495 GCF_036231725.1 Pseudomonas sp. JH-2
CCTGGAACCGTAGGAGCGGACTCTGTCCGCGATTCGGCGGATAACGCCGTAGGCGTTATGCGCCCTACGGGGAGCCCGGGAGCTTCGTGGTTCTGCACCACACCGAACGGTCCCCTCTCCCGCTTGCGGGGGAGGGTTAGGGAGGGGGGACGGAGTCAGGGTTCGCGAGCAAGCTCGCTCCTACGAAGAGCAGTGCCGCTCTTGCTCTGGTTTTTAGATTTCCAGAGAAACAACCGAGCGCACCGGAACGCCCCTTCAGAAGGCCGAGCGAAACCGGCGCTCAGGAGGTCATGCGACATGGATGTCGCGAGAGCCCCGATCAGCACAGGGACGTGCTGTCGGGGCGGGCCTCCGTGGCGGGGGAATTCGTGAGGGTAGCCCGGCTCCATCGGGCCCGTATGCGGGGCAAGCCTTTTTGGTTCCTTTTTGCGGGGGTGGCCTTCCACCGTTTGACAAAAGTGACTCGCCCGAGGGGGCGAAACAAGAAGGCCGGGCAGACTCGGAGCGGCGCAGAAACACCCAAGCCAAGGCAGCTGGGTTATTCCCCTTCGGGCCAGCGCAAGCGCTGTTCGCGATGGAGCCGCATCCCGCGTTCGCGGAAATGACGGAGGTTGGGAGGATGGCGCCTGACCGACGCATCGCTCAGGACAGCCCCCTCTCCCTTCAGGGCGGGCCGCGTAGGCGAGGGTTGGGGAGAGGGAACGGAGTTGACCTCAAACGCCGAGGCCACCGGCAAACTCCGTTCGCGAGCAAGCTCGCTCCTACAGGGGTGAAGCGATCAGACCAGCAGTTCCGGCTCGACCATGTCGCATTCGAAGCTGATCCGGCCACCAGCCTCATCGGCGCTGCCACCAGTGATCGGCCCGTAGTAGTTGAGGCCATTATCCAGGCTCACACAGACGTGAGTCGGCTCCTCCGGCGCATCCAGCTGCCCCTGGAACACCAGCTCCATCACCCCCGGCTCCAGGGTACGCAGCTCGACGGCAATGGCCGGATTGTCCACGGCCTCGGCTTCGCGCCCCCGGTGCTCGGCGCTGACAGTGACGGTGGCGGTGAAGTGCGGCATGGGAGGCTCCAGGGCTGGGGAAAGGAATGCGGGCGCCAATCTGCCCGGCGCGGCGGCGCCTGGCAAGGGTCAGCCGACGTGAAAGCGAAAGCGCAGGTGCGGCCAGGCGTCGGGGTCGTCCACCGGCAGCGGCACGGTGCCGCGCGGCACCACCCGCAGCCAGAACGCCAGGGCGTCGCGGTTGCCGGTCAACACGTTGAGCTGCCAGTCGCCGGGCTGGCGGGCGAACAACGCCCGGGCCGCGGCACGGCCCACGCCCCGGCGGCGGAACGCCTGGCCGACGTAGAACTCGGCCAGCTCGTGCAGGCCCGGCCGCTCCAGGGCGCGCACCAGGGCGAAGCCGGCGACCTGGCCGTCGACGCGGATCAGGTAGGGCCGGCGGCCGGGCTCCACCCAGTACAGCGCCAGGTAGGGATACAGGTCCGACTCGACGCCGAGCTCGCGCAGGTAGCCCGGCAGCATGGCCGACAGCAGTGGCTCCTCGTCCATGCCGGCGACCTGCACTTCGACTTGCGGGTTCACGACGGCCTCCCTTGGGCAGTGGTCCATGCACCATAGCCCATCGGGCCGTCATCCGGCCCGCCGTGGCCCCCTAGAGGTACTCGATGCGGTTGCGCCCGGCCTGCTTGGCGCGGTACAGCGCCAGGTCGCTGCGCGACAGCACCGCCTCGGCCGTGGCGTCGCCGGCGAGCATGTCGGCGACGCCGATGCTCAGCGTCAGCGGGATGCGCTCGCCGGCGTGCACCAGCGGGGTCTGCGCCAGATGCTCCTGCAGGCGCTGGGCGAAGGCCACCGCGTTCTCGCGGCTGGCGTCGCTGAGCAGCACGGCGAATTCCTCGCCGCCCATGCGCCCGACGCTGTCGCTGCGCCGCACGAGGCCTGCGAGGATGTCGGCGAAGTGGCGCAGGGCCAGGTCGCCCACCGCGTGGCCCCAGCGGTCGTTGATGGCCTTGAAGTGGTCCAGGTCGCACATCAGTACCGCGGCGCTGCGTTCGCCGCCGCGCTGCACACGGCCCAGCTCGGCCTGCAGCTGGTGCATGAAGCAGCGCCGGTTGGGCAGTTGGGTGAGGAAGTCGGTGGTGGCCAGCACCTGCAGCTCGGCCTCGATGCGCTTGCGCTCGGTGATGTCGGTGATGAAGCCGTGCCAGAGCACGCTGCCGTCGGCCTGCAGGCGCGGGTGGGCGTGGCCCTGGCGCCAGCGCACGCCCTGCCCCGGCAACTGCACCCGGTACTCCATCTCCCAGGGCACCAGGGTCCGCGCCGAGACCTCCAGGGCGGCCAGGTAGCGCGGCAGGTCCTCGGCATGGATGATCCCGCGGATGCGCTCGACGGGGCCGTCGGCCAGGTCCTCCGGGGCCATGCCGTAGATTTCCCGGCAGCCGGCGCTGACGTAGGGGAAGCGCGCCGAGCCGTCGGGCAGGCGGCGGAACTGGAAGACCATCCCGGGAATCTCGTTGGTCAGGTTGGTGAGCAGCTCCAGGTTCTGCCGCAGGCGCTCGGCCAGCACGCGCTGGGCGGTGATGTCGGTGGTGGTGCCGAGCATGCGCAGCGGCCGCCCCTGGTCGTCGCGCTCGACCACCTTGCCGCGGCTGCACACCCACATGTAGCTGCCGTCCTTGCGGCGCAGGCGGTGCTCCACCTCGTAGGCCGGGGTCCGCCCGGCGAAGTGCGCCTCCAGGGTCGCCCTGACGTAGGCCAGGTCGTCGGGGTGCACCCGCGTGTAGCTTTCCTCGATGCGCTCGCCGATCTCCTCCTCGGCGTAGCCGAGCAGGGCCTTCCAGCCGCGGGAATAGTGGATGGTGCCGCTGGGCACGTGGCGGTCCCAGATGCCGGTGCCGCTGCCCTCCACCGCCAGCGCCAGGCGCCGCTCGGTGGCGCGGGTGCGCTCGGCGCCGCGCTCCAGCTCCAGCAGCGCGGCGGCCATGCCGGCGTACTCGGCCAGGGCCTCGCCCTGCCGGGCGTCCAGTTCACGCGGGCGCTCGCCCAGCAGCCAGAGCTGCCCCAGCAACTGGCCGCCGGCCGAGCGCACCGGGCAGATGCGCAGGAACGCCCAGCGCGCAGCCAACCCCGCCACGCCGCCGTCGAAGGGCCCGCCCAGGCATTCGAGCCAGGCCCTGTCCTCCGCGCCCAGGCCCAGGCAGGCGCACAGCCGCCAGGTGCCGCCGCCGTCGCAGGTCAACGCCGCCGCGTCCAGGGCCAGGTGCCCCAGTGCCAGACGCAGCAGCCCGGCATGATGTCGCTCGCCCACACTCTCCATCGCGCACCCAGTACTCACGGACTGCATCTGCACACTGCTCGCTCAGGCATCCACGGATGCCGCCAGGAAAGTCGGCCATAGCCCTGATGAGTCTATCCATAATGGCGTTCTGACGTCATGGCTACCCATCGGCTGGCAGGCACAGCTCATCGCCCGCCGGCCACGGGGCACCCCCGACAAGGAATATCAATTTGACATCATGCAGGGGTGGGCCCTCATGATCTAGGCTAGCCTCATGCCAGAATTCTCCTACAAAAGTTTTCCGCTGGAGCAAGGGAATGCCGGAAGATCCGCGTAACTTCGACTCGGTCATCCTGATCGTCGACGACCAGGTCAGCGACATACAGCTGCTGGGCGAGGCGGCCAGGGGGCTGGGCGTGACGCACTTCGCCGCCGACGGCCGCCAGGCCCTCGAGCTGGCCCGGCGCATCCGTCCGGACGTGGTCCTGCTGGACATCGAGATGCCCGGCATGGACGGCTTCGAGGTGTGCCAGGCGCTGATGGCCGACGCCAAGCTCAGCGACGCCGCGGTGATCTTCGTCACCGCCTACGACCAGGTGGCCCACGAACTGCGCGCCCTGCAGATGGGCGGCGTGGACTTCATCACCAAGCCGATGAACCTGCCGGTGGCCCGTGCGCGCATCCGCACCCACGCGCGCCTGCGGCACATGGCGAAGATCCTCGCCAACCAGGACCCGCTGACCAACCTGCCCAACCGCGCCCTGCTCGGCGACCGCATGGCCCAGGCCATCGAGGGCGCGCGCTGCAACCAGCAGCGCGTCGGCCTGCTGTTGCTGGACCTGGACAACTTCAAGGCGATCAACGACGCCGAGGGCCACTCCCTGGGCGACGCCATCCTGCAGGAGACCGCGCTGCGCCTCAGCCGGCACTGCCGGGCCATGGACACCGTGTGCCGGCCCGGCGGCGACGAGTTCGCCGTGCTGCTGCCGGAAGTGCACAGCCTGGAGGCCATCGGCGATTTCGCCGCGCGGGTGCAGGCGGCCCTCGGCGAGCCCTACGTCATCCGCGGCACCAGCTACCACCTCACCGCCAGCATCGGCATCAGCCTCTACCCCGACGACAGCGAGGGCGCCGAGGACCTCTACCGCCACGCCGACGCCGCCATGTACCAGGCCAAGGCCGCCGGGCGCAACGGCTACAGCTTCTTCTCGGCGGACATCGAGAGCCGCATGCGCGCCCGCCACCTGCTCGAGCGGCACATGCGCCTGGCCCTGGAGATGGGCGTATTCGAGGTGTTCTACCAGGCCAAGGTGCACGCCGCCACGCGCGCCATCGTCGGCGTCGAGGCGCTGATCCGCTGGCGCGACGGCGAGGGCCGCCTGGTGCCGCCGGCGGAGTTCATCCCCCTGGCCGAGGAAACCGGGCTGATCGTGCCCATCGGCCAGCAGATCCTCCTGCGCGCCTGCCAGGACGCCCGCGCCTGGAACGACGCCGGCCACCCGCTGACGGTCAGCGTGAACATCTCGGCGGTGCAGTTCCGCAACGAGAACTTCGTCGGCCAGGTGGCCGAGATCCTCGCCCAGACGCGCATGCAGCCGGGCAACCTGGAGCTGGAGATCACCGAGGGCGTGCTGGCCAGCGACCGCTACGCCTCGCGCCAGACCCTGGCCGCGCTGCGCGACCTGGGAGTGCGCATCGCCATCGACGACTTCGGCACCGGCTACTCCAGCCTGGCCTACCTCAAGCGCTTCCCGGTGAACGTCCTGAAGATCGACCAGAGCTTCGTCCGCGACATGCTCCAGGACCGCAGCGACTCGGCGATCATCGAGGCCATCATCAAGCTCGCCCAGGCCCTGGACCTGGAGCTGGTGGCCGAAGGGGTGGAATGCCCGAACCAGGAGAGCGCGCTGGTGGCGCTGGGCTGCCCGGTGATGCAGGGCTACCTCTACTGCCGCCCGGTGCCCCGCGACGACATGAGCCGCCTGCTGGCCGACGGCCTGCAGCCATGACCACAGGCACGAGCGCAACGGGAAGGATCGGGTGAAGACGACACCGGGCAACCTCAGGTTCAACCGCTGGTCCTGGGCCGTCCTGGCCCTGGGCGTGTTCTGCTCGGCGCTGGGCGCCTGGCTGGTGCAGCGCGGCAACGAGCAGCAGGCCAGCGCCGCCGTGGCGCAGGAGGCCAGGCGCCTGGCCGACACCGTGCTGGCGCGCATCGAGCTGTACCAGTACGGCCTGCGCGGCGCCCGCGGGGCGGTGCTGACCGCGGGCGAGGCGCACATCAGCCGCGAGGTCTTCCACCGCTACGCCCAGACCCGCGACATCGCCAGCGAATTCCCCGGCGCGCGCGGCTTCGGCTTCATCCGCCGGGTGCCGGCCGAGGCGCTGGACGACTTCCTGCGCAGCGCCCGCGCCGAGGGCCGGCCGGACTTCGCCGTGCGCGAAGTGACGCCCAACCCCGGCGAGCGCTACGTCATCCAGTACCTGGAGCCGGAGCCGGCGAACCTGGCCGCCATCGGCCTGGACGTGGCCTCCGAGCCGCGCCGCCGCCAGGCCGCCCAGGCCGCGCTGCGCACCGGGCTGCCGCGGCTGAGCGCGCCCATCACCCTGGTGCAGGCCTCGGGCGCCTCGCAGCAGTCCTTCCTCATGCTGCTGCCCATCTACCGCGGCGGCGCGACGCCCGCCGACATCGAGCAGCGCCAGGCCGAGGCCATCGGCCTGAGCTACGCTCCGCTGCTGATGCGCGACGTGCTGGACGACCTGCACCTGGACGACCCCGCGGTGCACTTCCAGCTCGCCGACGTGACCGACGGCATCCCCGGCGACACCTTCTACAGCAGCGGCGACGACGCCAAGGCGCCGCGGCTGTACCCGCAGAGCCTGCAGCGCGACGTGTTCGGCCGCCGCTGGCAGATCGACTTCAGCGCCCACCCGGCCTTCGTCCAGCGCCTGCACCCGCTCTCCCCGCCCCTGGTGTTCGGCGCCGGCTGCCTGGGCAGCCTGCTGCTGGCCGCGCTGCTGGGGGCCATGGCGGTCAGCCGCCAGCGCCGCGGCCAGGTACTGGAGCAGCAGGCGCGGCTGGCGGCGATCGTCGAATCCTCCGCCGACGCCATCGCCGGCAAGAACCTGCAGGGCGAGATCACCAGCTGGAACGCCGGCGCGCAGAAGCTGTTCGGCTACGCCGCCGAGGAGGTGCTCGGGCGCCAGGCCAACGGGCTGCTGGTGCCCGCCGAGCGGGCGGCGGAAGAGGAGCCCCTGCTCAGGCGCGTGGCCCGGGGCGAGCGCCTGCCGCCCTTCGACACCCAGCGCCGGCACAAGGACGGCCGGCTGATCGAGGTGTCGCTGAGCGCCTCGCCCATCCTCGGCCCGCGCGGCGAGGTGGTGGGCACCTCGACCACGGTGCGCGACATCTCCGCGCAGAAGGCCGCCGAGGCGCGCATCCGCGAGCTCAACAGCGGCCTGGAACGCCAGGTGGCCGAGCGCACCGCGGAACTGGCCGAGGCGAACCGCCTGCTGACCAACGTGCTGCGCTCGGCCTCGGAGGTGTCGATCATCGCCACCGACGCCGGCGGCGTCATCCGCATCTTCAACCGCGGCGCCGAGCGCCTGCTCGGCTACCGTGCCGAGGAGGTGGTCGGCCAGGTCACGCCGCAGCACCTGCACCTGGAGGAAGAACTGGCCACCCGCGCCGCCCAGCTGAGCGAGGAATACGGCCGCCCGGTGCCGGGCTTCCGCGCCCTGGTGCAGAAGGCCGAGGACCAGGGCGCCGAGACCCGCGAGTGGACCTACGTGCGCAAGGACGGCAGCCGGGTGCCGATGAGCCTGGTGGTCACCGCCATCCGCGACGAGGCCGGCCAGGTCAGCGGCTACCTCGGCATCGCCGTCGACATCACCGAGCGCAGGGCCGCCGAGGACCGCCTGCGCCTGGCCCACGACCAGCTCGCCCTGGCCGCCGAGGCGGCCGGCCTGGGCATCTGGTGGTGGCGCCCGGCGGACGACACCCTGCACTGGAACGAGCGCATGTTCGAGCTGTACCAGCAGCCGCCGGCGCTGAACGGCAACGGCCTGTGCCTGGAACACTGGCGCGAGCGCCTGCACCCGGAGGACCTCGACACCACCCTCGCCAGCCTGGCGGACGCGGTGGAAGGCCGCGGCCACTACGAGCCGACCTTCCGCATCGTCCGCCCCGACGGCCAGGTGCGCTACATCCAGGCCGCCGCCCGCGTCGAGTACGACGCCGACGGCACGCCGCTGCGCGTCACCGGCATCAACCTGGACATCACCCGCGAGCGCGAGATGCAGGCCTCGCTGCGCCAGGCCAAGGAACAGGCCGACGCCGCCAGCGCGGCCAAGTCCAGCTTCCTGGCCAACATGAGCCACGAGATCCGCACGCCGATGAACGCCGTGCTGGGCATGCTCTTCCTCGCCCGCCAGACCGAGCTGAACCCGCGCCAGCGCGACTACATCGACAAGGCCCACTCCGCCGCCAACGCCCTGCTCGGCCTGCTCAACGACATCCTCGACTACTCCAAGATCGAGGCCGGCAAGCTGCTGCTGGAGGAACACCCCTTCGAGCTGGAGGCGCTGATGCGCGACCTCGCCGTGGTGCTCTCCGGCAACCTCGGCAGCAAGGACGTGGAGATGCTCTTCGACATCGACCCCAACCTGCCCGGCAGCCTGCTCGGCGATCCGCTGCGCCTGCAGCAGATCCTCATCAACCTGGCCGGCAACGCCATCAAGTTCACCGACCACGGCCAGGTGGTGGTCAGCGTCCAGCAGCTGGGCCGCACGGGCGAGCACCTGCGCCTGCGCATCGGCGTGCGCGACAGCGGCATCGGCATCGGCCCGGCGCAGCTGCAGAGCATCTTCGACAGCTTCACCCAGGCCGAGGCCTCCACCACCCGGCGCTTCGGCGGCACCGGCCTGGGCCTGTTCATCTGCAAGCGCCTGGTGGAACTGATGGGCGGCCGGCTGCAGGTGGAGAGCCGGCTGGGCAACGGCAGCCACTTCTGGTTCGACCTGGACCTGGCGGTGGTCGGCGAGCGCCCGCTGAAGGCCGGCTGCGCCGTCATCGACCGGCCGCTGCGGCTGCTGGTGGTGGACGACAACCCCAGCGCCGCCGAGCTGCTGCTGCGCACCTGCGAGTCCCTGGGCTGGCACGCCGACCAGGTCAGCGGCGGCATGCAGGCGGTGGCGCGCTACCGCGAGGCGACGCGCCAGGGCCAGCACTACGACGTGGTGCTGATGGACTGGCGCATGCCCGACCTCGACGGCCTGCGCGCCGCGCGCCTGATCCAGCGCGAGGCCGGGGCGCGCACGCCGCCGACCATCATCATGATCACCGCCTACGGCCGCGAGGTGCTGGCCGACGTGCGCGACGGCGACACCCCGCCCTTCATCGACTTCCTGACCAAGCCGGTCACCCCGCGGCAGCTGGCCGACAGCGTGCAGCAGGCCCTGGGCGGCGAACCCGCCGAAGCGCCCGCCGCCCCCGTGGCCAGCGCCCGCCGCCTGGCCGGGCGGCGCCTGCTGGTGGTGGAGGACAACGCGCTGAACCGCCAGGTGGCCGCCGAGCTGCTGGCCAGCGAGGGCGCCGAGGTGCTGCTGGCCGAGGGCGGCCTGGAAGGCGTCGAGCAGGTGTGCCACGGCGGCGTGCCCCTGGACGCGGTGCTGATGGACGTGCAGATGCCGGACATCGACGGCCTGGAAGCCACCCGGCGGATCCGCGCCGACGGCCGCTTCGCCGCCCTGCCGATCCTCGCCATGACCGCCAACGCCGCCCAGTCCGACCGCGAGGCCTGCCTGCTGGCGGGCATGGACGACCACATCGCCAAGCCGATCGACAAGGAGCGCCTGGTCAGTTGCCTGCTGGCCCACCTGGAAGCGCGGCAGCCCGTCCGCGAAGTGCCGCCGCAGGCAACAACAGCGGACGCCATCGTCGAGAGCCGCGACAGCGTGCTGGGGCGCTTCGGCGGCGAGGAGAAGCTGATCCACCGCGTGCTGCGCAGCTTCGAGCCGGAGATGGACAAGCTGCTGGAGCGCCTCAACCGGCTGCGTGGCAGCGGCGACGTGAAGGCCGGCGCCGGCCTGCTGCACACCCTCAAGGGCAGCGCCGGGACCATGGGCGCCAGCGCCCTGGCCGAACGCTGCGCGGCCCTGGAGGCCGAGCTGCTGCGCGCCCCGGCCGAGGCCCAGGCGGACGCGCTGGCCACCCTGCCGGTGGACGAGCTGCGCCAACTGCTGGCGGTGACATTGGGCGAACTGCAGGCGCTGTTCGCCGAACCGCCGGGCCTGGCCGAAGGCACGGCCGCGCAGCTCAGCCGCCCGCAGGTGCGCGAACGGCTGGAGGAAATCCTCGCCCTGCTGGAATCGGGCAACCTCGACGCCCTCGACCGCCTGGAGGCGCTGGCCCGCCACCAGCACGCCTGGCCGCGGCATTTCCTGCGCTTCAACGACCTGGTCCAGGCCCTGGACTTCAAGGGCGCGCTGCAGGTGGGCCGGGAGATGCTCGATGAACTGTGAGCCGCACGGCAGCCCACGCGCACGCCCGCTCAAGCCGCCGCACGGGCTGCCGACACATTCCTGCGACAGCTTGTCGGGCGCGGCCCTGCGTGCGACATACCGATGGAACGGCCACAGGCGGGAACCATGAGCCTACCGGAGTACCCCACCGCCAGCGGCGAACGGCAGATCCCCGCGCACCTGCAGCAGGCCCTGCGCGCCTACGTGCTGCAGCACTACCGCGGCTTCCTGCTGGCGATCAACTTCATCGCCATGGCGGCCTACGACGCCTACGTCTTCGCCGACGCCGCGCTGATCCCGGACATGGCGCTGCAGTCGCTGCTGGTGCGCGGCCTGCTCAGCCTGGTCGGCCTGCTGAACATCTACCTGGTGTTCCGCCACAGCCGCAGCGTGCTGCTGATGGACCTGCTGATGCCGCTGCACGACATCGTCTCGGCCATCGCCTGGTTCGAACTGCTCAAGCGCAGCGCCTCGCCGGACGTGCCCACCTTCCTCTACGCCTCGGTGGTGTTCATCGTGCTCGCCAACCTGGGCGTGCGCTATTCCTTCGCCGGCATCCTCGCCTGCTCCCTGGCGATCTCGGCGGTGATCCTCGGCAACGTGGCGCTGATCCACGCCGGCGAGCCCAAGGCGGTGCTGGTGTTCACCCTGGTCTACCTGCCGGTGCTGGTGTTCAGCCTGTTCATCAGCTGGACCAACATCCATGGCGTGCGCCGGGCCTTCCTCGCCGACCTGGAAGGCCAGCGCCAGCGCGCCGAGCTGGCCGAGCTGAACCAGCGCCTGCAGGAACTGGCCGCCACCGACGCCCTCACCGGCATCGGCAACCGCCGCGCCTTCGACCTGCGCCTGGAGCAGAGCTGGCGGCAGATGCGCAGCCACGGCCGGCCCTTCGCCCTGCTGCTGGCCGACATCGACTACTTCAAGCCCTACAACGACCACTACGGCCACCCGGCCGGCGACCGCTGCCTGTGCGAGGTGGCCACCTGCATGGCCGAGGCCCTGCGCAGCGGCCAGGCGCAACTGTTCCGCTACGGCGGCGAGGAATTCGTCATCCTCCTCCAGGTGGCCAGCCCGCAGGAACTGCGCCAGGTCGCCGAACGCCTGCGCGAGCGGGTGGCGGAACTGGACATCGAGCACCTGCACCGCCCCGACCGCCTCTGCCGCCTGACCATCAGCCTGGGCGGCGGGCTGCCCGACAGCGGCGGCTTCACCGAACCGGGCGAGTTGCTCGCCCACTGCGACCGCCTGCTCTACCAGGCCAAGCAGCAGGGCCGCGACCGGGTGTGCCTGGCCGAGGGCTGACGCGCAGGGGAAACCCTGGCCAGGATAATCAGTAAGAACAGGCTCAAGCCGAACTTTCCAGGGTTCCAATCCGGGGAACTCCGACCAAAGTAAATCCCTGCTGAAGTATGCCGCTGCGCAAAGCAAAGGCATTGATCAGCGGCTGAAAGCCGGCAGCGCAACAACTTGCCACATCCCCTATTGCCCGAAATAAATGGTCAACACTTCGCTCAGCCGGAAAGCAGCTATTTCCGGCATCCCCGATATTCCTACAGGAATTGCGGATTGGCGGCCGGCCGAGTCCATGGTTGCCTGCATCAGGAACGCATTGGATGCAGGCAAAGGAAGAGTTGTTGAATCGCAGCGCCAAGTTCCATACATCAGTTCAACAAGAGATATAGACCTTGACGCATGCGCGCCCCTTCGACCAGACCAGAAAACTGCTCAACCTTGCCATTCCGATCGGGGTGATCGAAGTGGTAGGCCATTTCCTGGTCCTGACCGATCTGGTTGTCGTCGGCAGACTCGGTGCACTGGAATTTGCGGCGGTCGGCCTGGCGATCACGTTCTTCTGGGTATTCGTGATTGTCGGGATTTCCGTCATTTCGGTGGTGGGCGTCCTGGTCGCGGAAAAATGCGCCGGCGCGGTGCAGGAGAATGAAGTCGGTCGTTACGGCGCACAGGGTTTCTGGGTGTGCATCATGATGATCGTGCTCATCGCTCCGGCAATAGGGTTCATGTCGAATCTCCTGGCCTTGACCGGCTTGCAACGCGAGTTACTGCCGATCATCGAAGCCTATACCCACGCCATAGTCTGGGCACTCCCGCCAGCACTTCTGTTCGCCTGGCTGAGAAGCCTCCTGATCGGCCTCGAAGTTTCGGCCCCCATAACCGGGATTGCACTCATGGCTGTGCCGGCCAACCTGGCGCTCAGCATCATTTTCGTCTTCGGTTTTGGTCCATTGCCCGGGCATGGCGTTGCAGGTGCCGGGTACGCGACCGCCCTTGTGAACCTCGCGATGTTTGTAGCGCTGGCAGTCTACGTCTACCGGTGGATGCCGGGCATCCTTGCCGCCCTGATGGCCAATATCCTCAAGATGGAACGCAGAATTCTCGTATATATCCTGCGTGTGGGTGGCGGCCAGGGTGTGATTACCCTGCTTGAGAACGGCATGTTTGCCGTCGTCGCCATTCTGGTGGGGTCATTGTCCGTGGAGGCCCTGGCCGCTCACAACATGGTGTACGCGGTGCTGGAGCTGGGCATTCTCGTCGTGCTCGGGTTTGGCGAAGGCACGATGATCCGCGTTGCAAAAAACATAGGGCTCAAGAACTACTCAATCGCTTACAGAGTCTGTGGAATCGCCCTTGCCTTCAGTTTTGTAATTGCAGCGTTCATCTCAAGCGGCCTGATCTTTTCGCCGGACCTGGTTTCCGCCATCTTTCTATCGGAAGATGGCAACGTCAATGCGGATGACGTAGATATCGTACTCGGCACTTTCGTTGTCGCCGCCAGTCTGTCGTTGTTTTTCGATGCGGCTCAAACAGTCCTTTACCATGCCGTACGTGCAACTCGCGATGAATATATCCCTGTTCTGATCGCATTCTTCGGATACTGGATCGTAGGGCTCGGATGTGGATACCTCTTCGGCTTCACGTTGGATCTCGGGATAGCCGGAATCTGGATAGGGCTGGCCATCGGGCTCTGCGCAATTACCGTGCTGATGGGATTACGCCTGCGCTACCGCTTCCGATATCTGCAGAACAACGCGTCCAGTCCACTGTTTTGAATACCGGGTTACCGGATGGACAGCTCAACAACGCGAATTCCCATGCCGATAGAGCACACTTATCGGCTGGTAATCAAAAGCGATTTGACGCTCTTCGAGTGGCTCTCTAGCCTCGGCGCAAGGCTGTAGCCACGGCCTTGGAAACGAACTTCCGACTCTTCCAGAGATGCCCCGGCAGACGAGCCGCACCCCATGGCGGGGCGCTTCGTCACCCCTCCCCTGTCCACGGACGTACCATGATCGTTCACCCCCACCCCAACATGTTCAGCGTGCTGTTCACGCTCAAGGGGTCCATTGCCAGGCGCATCGCCTGGCGCAGCCTGATGGTCACCCTGCTGGCGTCGCTGATCGTGCTGGTCGAGACCCGTCACCCGGCGTTCTTCGCGCGGGTCAACGCCACGCCCTTCACCCTGCTGGGGCTGTCGCTGTCGATCTTCATGAGCTTCCGCAACAACGCCTGCTACGACCGCTGGTGGGAGGGCCGCAAGGCCTGGGGCAAGGTGGTCATCGAGATGCGCTCGTTCATCCGCGAGAGCGTCGCCATCGGCGACCAGGCGCTGCGCGAGAAGCTGCTGCGCGCGCTCTGCGGCTATGCCCATGCGCTCAACGCGCGGCTGCGGGGCGAGGACGAACTGCAGGCGGCGCGGCCGTGGCTGGCGGCCGATGCGCCGGTGGCGCTGCACAACGTCAGCGACGGCATCCTCCAGCAGGTCGGCGGGGCCTGCTCGGCGCAGGCCCGCTGCAATGCCCTCGGCGAATGGCGCTACGTCACCCTGGAACAGCGCCTGGTGGGGCTCAGCGAGGCGCAGGCGGTGTGCGAGCGGATCAAGGGCACGCCGCTGCCCTTCCCCTACACCCTGCTGCTGCACCGCACCATCTACATCTTCTGCATCCTGCTGCCCTTCGCCATGGCCGAGCCACTGGGCTGGATGGCGCCGCTGTTCACCACCATCGTCAGCTACACCTTCTTCGGCCTGGACGCCATCAGCAACGAGCTGGAAGACCCCTTCGGCCGCGACGAGAACGACCTGCCCACCGACGCCATGGTCCGCGTCATCGAGCGCGACATCCTCGGCGCCCTGGGCGAGCGCTCGCTGCCGCCGCCGCTGGCGCCGGTGGACTGCATCCTCAGCTGAAGGGCGAGGCGCGGCTCATTGCCGCGATTCGCAGGGCTTGCCGGGCTTGAGGTGGGCGACGAAGTTGCAGGGCCGGTGGCGGGCGTCGAGCTGCTCGGCGAGGATGCCTTCCCAGGCGGTGCGGCAGGCATTGGTGGAACCCGGCAGGCAGCACACCAGGGTGCCGTTGGCCAGGCCGGCCAGGGCGCGGGTCTGCACGGTGGAGGTGCCGATGTCGAGGATCGACAGCGCGCGGAACAGCTCGCCGAAGCCTTCGACCTGCTTGTCCAGCAGGCAGGCGACCGCCTCGGGGGTGCTGTCGCGGGCGGTGAAGCCGGTGCCGCCGGTGACCAGCACCACCTGGACGTCATCGTCGGCGATCCAGGTGGCGACCTGGGCGCGGATCCTGTACAGGTCGTCCTTGAGCAGCACGCGGGCGGCCAGGCGGTGGCCGATCTCCACCGAGCGGCTCGCCAGCAGCTCGCCGGACGTGTCGTTGTCGAACGTGCGGGTATCGCTGACGGTCAGCACGGCGATATTCAGCGGAACGAATTCCGCATTGGGTTTGACGCTCACGCCTTCATCTCCGAACAGGGAATTCGCAGCCACGCTAGAGACAAACCCATACCCCGTCCAATCGATATGGCAGACTGAGCGATCGACGCCCTCTATCGGCGATTCCGGCCTTTCGCGGCCTGCTTTCACGCATGATAGGACCGGCCTATCGGGCGGTCGGCAGCAATGATTGGACGCCGTCCGCAACGCCCGGTAACGTGCCGTTCATCCGGGCCGGACGAGCAGCCCCACGACAAGACCGACGGCGCAGCGCCGCACGTTCGGCTACACACTAATGAACGACGCCGGCCAGGCCTTCGCCCCCACTACCCGACAGGCAGCTCCCATGGACATCAAGCAGCTCAAGTTCCTCATCGCCCTGGACCAGACCCGGCACTTCGGGCAGGCTGCCGCGCTCTGCCACATCACCCAGCCCACGCTGTCCATGCGCCTGCGCAACCTCGAGGACGAGCTGGACCTGGTGCTGGTGACCCGCGGCCAGCGCTTCGAGGGCTTCACCGAGGCCGGCGAGCGCATCCTGGCCTGGGCCCGTACCCTGCTGGCCGCCTACGACGGCCTGCTGGCCGAGGCCGCCAGCTGCCGCGGGCAACTGGTGGGCAGCCTGCGCCTGGGCCTGGTGCCGCTGTCCAGCTTCAACCCCATGCAGGTGCTCAAGCCGCTGTCCCAGCGCTACCCGGAGCTGCAGTTCCAGCTGTCCTCGCTGAGCTCGGAGCAGATCATCGACGGCCTCAGCCGCAACCAGCTCGACCTGGGCATCTGCTACCTCGACCAGGTCAACACCAGCTACTTCGAGGTGCTGGAACTGGCCACCACCACCATGGGCCTGCTGCACGACGTGCGGCACTTCCAGTTCGACGACGGCGAGCTGCGCTGGGACAAGCTCAACGACATCCCCCTGGGGCTGCTGAGCAAGGGCATGCACTACCGCCAGTCCGTCGACCTGAGCTTCCGCAGCCGCGGCATGGACCCGCTGCCGGTGCTGGAGAGCGACTCCAGCTTCCAGCTGATCCAGGCCATCGGCGAAGGCATGTGCTGCGCCATCATGCCGCTGAACTGCGGCCTGGAAACCCTCAGCGAGCACCTGAAGATCACCCCCATCGCCGGCGCCAGCATCCACAGCCCCATCGGCCTGCTGCAGCGGCGCACCGAGCCGCGCTCGGCCCTGGCGGAAAAATGCTTCGCCGAGGCGCGCACCATCCTCGCCGGGGAAGACCCGAGCGAATGAGCCACTGAAACCCAGGTGCCGCCCGGCACCCCGGAGCCCGCATGAACCCCACCCCGAACCCCACGCTGCCGACGCAGCAGCCGAACGCCGAACCCAGCCGGCCCCTGCGCCGGCAACTGCTGTGGCTGGCCGCCCTGTGGCTGGGCGGCGTCGGCAGCGTCCTGCTGGCCGCCGAGCTGATCCGCCTGGCCATGGCCGCCGCCGGCATGAAGAGCCACTGACGCGCCGCTAGCCGCGGCGCTTCGCCAGGTTCAGCGCCACGGCCGCGCGGATCAGCGCGCGCAGCGCCGCCTCGTCCAGCACGTCGCCCTGGTGGATGTCGATGGCCCGCCGCGTCGTGCCTTCGAGGCTGGCATTGAACAGCCCCGCCGGGTCCTCCAGCGCCGCGCCCCTGGCGAAGGTCAGCTTCACCACCTGCCTGTAGGTCTCGCCGGTGCAGAGGATGCCGGCCCGGGACCACACCGGCACGCCCCGCCACTTCCACTGCTCGACCACCTCCGGCTCGGCCTCGTGCACCAGCGCCCGCACCCGCGCCAGCACCTCGCCGCGCCAGTCGCCCAGCTCGGCGATCCGCGCCGTGATCAGTGCAGCGGCGTCGTCCGTCTCTTTCGTCATCGCACTCGTCCTCCCGCGCGCCGGCGGTTGCCGGCATGACCGCTTGAGTATCGACCAGGCGCGTGGTCGCGGCAGGACAGATCGTCAGGGGAGCGTTGCCGGCGGCTCCGCCGCCACCTCGAAGATGGCCCCCTCGATGCCGAGCACCTCGCCGGTGTCGGCATAGATGCCCACGCCCTTCTCCCAGACGTTCTTGACGCGCCCGTCGGCGCAGCGGATGCGGTAGGTCAGCTCGTAGGGCTCGCGGCGCAGCAGCGCCTGCTGCACGCCGGCCCAGACGTATTCGGCGTATTCCTCGAGGATCAGCGTGCTGTAGCTGTGCTCGTAGGTGTCGGTCAGGTACTGCGCCGGGTAGCCGGTGAGCTGCAGGCAGCCGGCGCTGACGAATTCCATGGTCCACTGGCGGTTGTTGCGCCCGCGGTAGATCAGCCCGGGCAGGCCGTCGAGCAGGCTGGCGGCGCCGCGCCGGCTGGCCTCCAGGCGGGCGTCCTGGCGGCGCTGGCTGGTGGCGTCGCTGAGCGACAGGTAGAGCGCCTCGGCGTCGCCGTCCAGCTGCACGTCGAACCAGCGCAGGCGCCCGTGGGCGTCGATGAAGCGCAGGCACTGCCGCGCGCCTTGGCCCTGGCGGGCCTGGCGCAGCACCGCGCGCCAGCCGGGCAGGTCTTCCTGGTGCAGGCAGGCGGCCAGTTCCTCGCCCAGGCCGCTGTCGCCCATCAGCGTGCGCCAGGCGCGGTTGGCCCGGCGGATGCGGCCGCGGCCGTCCAGGTGCAGCAGCGCCACCGGGTAGCGGTCGCCGTCGTCGCGGGTGTCGGCGGGCGGGGTCGCCATGCTCGTCCTCCTCATTGCAGGCCGCCGCCGCGGTGGACCCAGGCGGCCAGTTCCAGGCGCGAGCCCAGGTGGAACTTGCGCAGCAGGTTCTTCACGTAGATCTTCACGGTGCCGTCGCTGATGCCCAGCTCGCGGGCGATGCGCTTGTTGCTCAGGCCCTGGGCGATCAGCGCCAGGGTCTGGCCCTCGCGGGCAGTGAGTTCGTCCGCCGCCGGCGCCACGGCCGGCGCGGGCTCGGCGAGCAGCGCCACCAGGCTGTCGTCCAGCTGCACCGAGCCGCGGCTGCAGCCGCGCACGTAGGCCAGCAGCGCCTCCGGCTCGGTGTCCTTGAGCAGGTAGCCCTCGGCGCCCAGGCGCAGGGCGGCGGCCAGCTCGGTGCGCTCGGCCGAGGCGGTGAGCACTATCACCTGGCTGTCCAGCTCCAGCTGGCGCAGCTCGTCGAGCACCTGCAGGCCGCCCAGGCCGGGCATGTGCAGGTCCAGCAGGATCAGCTCCGGGCTCAGCTGGCAGGCCAGGCTGATGCCCTCGCGGCCGCTGGAGGCCTGGCCGACCACGGTGAACTCGCCGCTTTCGCCGAACAGCTCGGCCAGGCCGCGGCGGAACAGCGGGTGGTCATCGATCAGCAGCAAGGTGGCGTTGTGCATCGCCTTTCTCCTCCGGTTGGGCGGCCACGCCGGGTAGCCGCAACGCGACCCGCGTGCCCCGTGGCGGGATGGTCTTCACGCTCAGGCTGGCGCCGATGGCCAGGGCCCGCTCGCGCATGATCGACAGGCCGAAGTGGCCGGTCTCGCCGCTGGCCTGCAGGCCGATGCCGTCGTCCTCGACCGCCACCCGCAGCTCGCCCCGGGCCAGGCGCAGGTCGATGCGCGCGGTGCGCGCGTGGGAGTGGCGGACGATGTTGGCCAGCGCCTCGCGGACGATCTGCAGCACCTGCAGGGCCTGCTCGTCGTCGAGCAGGCCGTCGGGCAGGCGGTTGTCCAGCTCGAAGACGATGGTGCTGCGCCGGCCGAACTCCTCCACCGAATCCAGCAGCGACTGGCGCAGGCTGCGCCCGTCCAGGCTCAGGCGGGCATTGCCGATCAGCTCGCGGACCTGGCGCTGCACCGCCTGCAGGCCGTGGCGCAGTTCCTCCAGCAGCGGCGCGGCCTGCTGCGGGCGTTGCAGCTGGCCCTGCAGGCGGTTCGCCTGGAAGGCCAGGAAGCCCAGCTGCTGGGCCACCGAATCGTGCAGCTCGCGGGCCAGCAGGGTGTCCTGGCCGTGGCGCTCCAGGCGCAGCCGCGCACGCTGCCGGGTGATGCCGTGGACGCTGGCGGCCAGCAGCGGCAGCCAGGCCAGCAGCGCCCGGTGCTGGCGGCCGGTGAAGTCCTGCAGCGCCAGCGCGGCCTGGCCGCCCTGCTCCAGCGGCCAGAGCTGGCGCGGCTCGCCGCGCGCCCGGCAGGGGCGGCACGGGCCGGCGCGCAGGGCCGGCAGGTCGCGCAGCGGGCAGTCGGCCTCGGCGCAGAAGGCCGCCGGGCGCCGCAGCGGCTCCGCCAGGCCGGGCTCGTCCAGCAGCAGGCACGGCGCCGCCCCCGGATGGGCCGCCGCCAGCTCGGCGAGCAGGCGCGCCAGCGGCGCCCAGTTGCCCGGTTCCTCCAGCAGGCCCTGCAGCAGCTCGGCCTCGGCGCGCCGCGGCGCGGCCGCGACGGCGCCTGCAAGCCATCGTTGCCGCCAGCGATCCAGCCACCCCGCACGCCGTGCACCCATGCCCAGCCCTCGTTCGCAAGTGCCATACAGACAGCAACTTTCATGCCCCCGGCGCGGCCTCCCCGCGGCCCTTACCCCTTTGGAGATATCACCTCCTGCGGATTGAGCGGTTATTCGCATCAGGAAAATATCTTCCCCAACGCGAAACACGAAAGTTCGCCGCCGCCAGCGCCCGGATGCGCACCAACTCAAGGCCCCGCGCCTCAGGATCGGGCACGGCGGCGGCCCACCCAGCGAGGAAGCCATGACCGATACCGCTCTCTCCGGCAGCGCCCCGCCGCTGCCCAGCCTGCCCCGCTACGACGCCCTGCCGCGCCTGGCCGGCGGCCACGCGCTGCTGGTGATGCAGCGGGCCGACGCCGACTACGCCCATGCCCTGGCCAGCCGCCTCGGCCTGGCCCCCGGCGAGCTGGAGCTGCTGGCCAGCGGCCCGCAGGGCCCGCAGCGTGCCCTGCTGGAACGCCTGGACAGCGCCAGCGTCGGCCTGCAGTTGCTGCTGTGCGGCGACGAGGCCTTCCTCTGGCCGCTGCACGCCCTGGCCCGCCAGGCCGGCCTGCGCCCCGACGAGATCCACCTGCTGCGCCGCGGCGAGGACACCCGCACGCTGTACTGCGTGCACTGCGGCACCTTGCAGGGCACCGGCAGCGGCGACCGCCACGACTGCCAGCACTGCGGCGTGCATCTCGAAGTACGGCGGCATTTCTCCCAGCGCCTGGGCGCCTACCTGGGCGTGTGCGCCGACGCCGACCAGCCCTATGCGGAGGCCCGCCCATGAGCGCCTTCTTCGACGTGCGGGTGAGCGCCGTGCGCGCCGTCACCCCGGTGATCCGCGAATTCACCTTCGAGGCCATGGACGGCGCGCTGCCCGGCTTCTCCGCCGGCAGCCACGTGCAGCTGTGCCTGCCCAACGGCCTGCGCAACGCCTACTCGCTGCTGAGCGACCCGGCGGACAGCAGCCACTACCGCATCGCCGTGCGCCGCCAGGAAAAGTCCCGCGGCGGCTCGCGCTACCTGCACGAGCAACTGCAGGTCGGCGACCGGCTGCGCGTCGGCGCGCCGGCCAACCTGTTCGCCCTGCACGGCGAGGCGCGCCGGCACATCCTGGTGGCCGGCGGCATCGGCATCACGCCCTTCCTCGCCCACTGCCGCGAGCTGCTGCGCCGCGGCGCGGACTTCGAACTGCACTACGCCTACCGCGCCGGCCTGAGCGACGCCTACCTGGGCGAGTTGCGCGAGCTGCTGGGCGAGCGCCTACACGAATACGACGGCGTGCAGCGCGCGCTGGACCTCAACCAGGTGCTGCGCCACCGCCCGCTGGGCAGCCACGTCTACGCCTGCGGCCCGCAGCGCCTGCTGCTGGCCCTGCGCGAGCAGGCCGCGGCGCTGGGCTGGAGCGACTCGCGGGTGCACTGGGAAGCCTTCGCCGCCCCCGAACCCGGCCAGCCGTTCCGCGTGGAGCTGGCGCGCAGCGGCCGCCAGTTGGACGTGGGCGCCGAGCAGAGCCTGCTCGAAGCCCTGGAAGGCGCCGGCGTGGAAGTGCCCAGCCTGTGCCGCGGCGGAGTCTGCGGCCAGTGCCGCACGCCCTACCTCAAGGGCGAGGTGGAGCACCGCGACCACTTCCTCGACAGCCGCGAACGCGAAGGCAGCCTGATGCCCTGCGTATCCCGTGGCTGCGGCCCGATCCTGCTCGACCTCTAGGAGACCCGACGCCATGCCCACGACCCTCAAGCCGGTGGAGCGCTACCGCGAGGCCTTCAGCTTCGCCAACAGCCCGGAGGCCATCCGCCGCTTCCCGTTCCCCTTCCCGGAAGACCAGTACCAGTACTCGGTGAACATCGAGCCGGCGGTCTCCCGCGACCCGGGTTCGGTGTTCGAGCACCTGTTCGACATCGACGAGCACTACCGCTCCGAGGTGGCCGAGCGCGCCCTGGTGCTGGAGCGCGACCCGTCGCGCTGCCTGGTGATGCCGCACATGCAGCCGGCCGCCTGGGACGCCCTGGCGCTGCTGATGGAGCGCCTGGCCAGCGACTACCCGCAGTACTTCCAGCTGCGCCGCGAGGGCGAGCGCTGGGAGTGGCGCAACCTGGCCCTGGGCATCCACCAGCACTTCACCTACGGCGACGCCGCCACCCTGCCCTGCGAGCCGCTGGAATACATCACCCGCCAGGTGCAGGGCGACTTCGCCCTGCTCGACCAGCGCGACGGCGACCTGTTCATGGACGCCGGCATGGTCACCGGGCCGGCCGACTGGTCGCTGGCCTTCGACGCCGGCATGAGCTTCAAGCAGTGGCACTCGCCGGTGCCCATGGCGCACCAGATGGGCATTTTCGACCGCGCCCTGAAGTACCTGCTGAACCTGCAGGTGGGCCAGCCGATGCGCCGGCTGAACTGGACCATGACCATCAACCCGCGCCTGGATACTTCGCCCGAGACCTACCACGAATGGGGCACCGACCGCGGCACCGTCACCGCGCAGAACGCGGGCGAGCTGGTGCACCTGCGCGTGGAGCTGCAGGTGATGGCGCGCCTGCCGCGCAGCCATGCGCTGATGTTCAGCATCCGCACCTACCTGATCGGCATGAACGAGCTGGCCACCCAGCCGCACTGGGCCCGGCGCCTGTACCGCGTGCTGCGCGACCTGCCCGAGCCGATCGCCGACTACAAGGGCCTGACCCGCTACCGCGGCGCCCTGCTCGACTGGCTGCGGCCGTTCGATCCGCAAGCCTGAAGAACCGCCACCCACTACAAGAGGATCACCCCATGGCCAATTCCTGGCGCATCAGCGCCCTGCGTGAACGCCACCTGGCACTTGGCTCCAAACTCGAGGACTGGAACGGCATGGGCACCGCCTGGACCTACGCCAGCGACCTCGCCGACCACCACGAGGCGATCCGCACCCGCGCCGGGCTGATGGACGTGTCCGGGCTGAAGAAGGTGCACTACGTCGGCCCCCACGCCGAGAGCCTGCTGGACTGGGCCACCACCCGCGACATTTCCAAGCTGTACCCGGGCAAGTCGGTGTACGCCTGCATGCTCGACGAGGACGGCAAGTTCGCCGACGACTGCATCGTCTACCGCACCGGCCCCAACGCCTTCATGGTGGTGCACGGCGCCGGCGTCGGCCACGAGATGCTGATCCGCTCGGCCCAGGGCCGCCAGGTCGCGGTGCTGTTCGACGACGACCTGCACGACCTGTCGCTGCAGGGCCCGCTGGCGGTGGACTTCCTCGCCGAGCACGTGCCGGGCATCCGCGAGCTGCCCTACTTCCACCACCTGCAGGGCAAGCTGTTCGGGCACCCGGTGATGATCTCGCGCACCGGCTACACCGGCGAGCGCGGCTACGAGATTTTCTGCAAGGCCGCCGACGCCCCGGCGATCTGGGACGGCATCCTGGAAAAGGGCAAGGACCTGGGCATCATCCCCTGCGCCTTCACCGCCCTGGACTGGCTGCGGGTGGAGAGCTACCTGCTGTTCTACCCCTACGACAACTCGCAGATGTACCCCTTCGCCGACGAGAAGGCCGGCGACAGCCTCTGGGAGCTGGGCCTGGACTTCACGGTGTCGCCCGGCAAGCAGGACTTCCGCGGCGCCGGCGAGCACTACCGGCTCAAGGGCCAGGAGCGCTTCCGCATCTTCGGCGTGCTGCTCGACGGCGAGCAGGCGGCCCAGGCCGGCGACACCCTGTGGCACGCCGGCCAGGAGGTGGGGCTGATCACCTGCGCCATGTACTCGCGCCTCACCGGCCGTTCCATGGCCATCGCCCGCCTGAGCACCGACTGCGCCGAGCAGGGCGTGCCGCTGCAGGTGCGCGGCAGCCTGCAGACCAGCGCCATCGCCCACACCCTGCCCTTCGACGACCCCGAGAAGAAGAAGCGCACCGCCAAGGGCTGAGCGCCTCCGCCCGGCCCGCCGGGCGGCCTTCCACCACGCCGCGAGAACGCAAATGGACACCCACTACATCCTCACCATCGACTGCCCGGCGCGCTCCGGGATAGTCGCCGCCGTCAGCACCTACCTGGCCGGGCGGCAGTGCTACATCAGCGAGCTGTCGCAGTTCGACGACGAGATCACCGGGCGCTTCTTCATGCGCGCCGTGTTCCGCTTCGACGCCGACGCCAAGGGCGACATCCAGGCCCTGCGCGACGGCTTCGAGGACGTCGCCGTGCCCTTCGACATGCACTGGCAGCTGTTCGACAGCCAGCGGCCGATGCGCGTGCTGCTGATGGTCAGCAAGTTCGACCACTGCCTGGCCGACCTGCTCTACCGCCACGCCAAGGGCGAGCTGGACATGCAGATCACCGCCATCGTCTCCAACCACCTCGACCTGCGCCCCATGGCCGAGCGCGAGGGCATCCGCTTCATCTACCTGCCGGTGACGAAAGACACCAAGGCCCAGCAGGAAGCCGAGCTGCTGAAGATCGTCGCCGAGACCGGCACCGAACTGGTGGTGCTCGCCCGCTACATGCAGATCCTCTCCGACGACCTGTGCAGGCAGCTCTCCGGCAAGGCCATCAACATCCACCACTCGTTCCTGCCCGGCTTCAAGGGCGCCAAGCCCTACCACCAGGCCTACGAGCGTGGCGTGAAGCTGATCGGCGCCACCGCGCACTACGTCACCAGCGACCTCGACGAGGGCCCGATCATCGAGCAGGAAGTGCAGCGCGTGGACCACGCCTACAGCCCCGAGGCGCTGGTGGCCATCGGCCGCGCCACCGAGACCGTCGCCCTCTCCCGGGCGCTCAAGTACCACCTGCAGCACCGCGTGTTCATCAACCGCGACAAGACCGTGATCTTCTCCTGACAACTACGAACGTGGAGCACCGGACATGAAGCAAAGAGTCGCCATCATCGGCGCCGGCCCCAGCGGCCTGGCCCAGCTGCGCGCCTTCCAGTCGGCGAAGGAAAAAGGCGCCGACATTCCCGAACTGGTCTGCTTCGAGAAGCAGGCCGACTGGGGCGGCATGTGGAACTACACCTGGCGCACCGGCCTGGACGAGCACGGCGAGCCGGTGCACGGCAGCATGTACCGCTACCTCTGGTCCAACGGGCCGAAGGAATGCCTGGAGTTCGCCGACTACAGCTTCGACGAGCACTTCGGCCGGCCCATGGGCTCCTACCCGCCGCGCGAGGTGCTCTGGGACTACATCAAGGGCCGCGTGGTCAAGGCCGGCGTGCGCCCCTACATCCGCTTCAACACCACGGTGCGCAACGTCACCTGGGACGAGGCCAGCGGCACCTTCGAGGTCACCGCCCACAGCTACGACGACGACCGCACCTACAGCGAGGCCTTCGACTACGTGGTGGTCGCCAGCGGCCACTTCTCCACGCCCAACGTGCCCTACTTCGACGGCTTCGAGAGCTTCGCCGGGCGCGTGCTGCACGCCCACGACTTCCGCGACGCCCTGGAATTCCAGGGCAAGGACGTGCTCATCGTCGGCGGCAGCTACTCGGCCGAGGACATCGGCTCGCAGTGCTTCAAGTACGGCGCGCGCTCCATCACCAGCTGCTACCGCAGCGCGCCGATGGGCTACAAGTGGCCGGAGAACTGGGAGGAAAAGCCGCTGCTCACCCGCGTCAAGGGCAGCACCGCCTTCTTCGCCGACGGCAGCAGCAAGCGCGTCGACGCCATCATCCTGTGCACCGGCTACAAGCACCACTTCCCCTTCCTGCCCGAGGAGCTGCGGCTGAAGACCGACAACCGCCTGTGGCCGCTGAACCTCTACAAGGGCGTGTTCTGGGAGCAGAACCCGCGGCTGATCTACCTCGGCATGCAGGACCAGTGGTACAGCTTCAACATGTTCGACGCCCAGGCCTGGTACGCCCGCGACGTCATCCTCGGGCGCATCGCCCTGCCGGAGCCGGCGCTGATGCGCGCCGAGGACCTGGCCTGGCGCCAGGAGGAGGAAACCCTGGAGAACGCCCGGCAGATGTTCGAGTTCCAGGGCGAGTACATCCGCCAGCTGATCGAGGCCACCGACTACCCCAGCTTCGACATCGCCGAGGTGAACAACACCTTCCTGCAATGGAAGCAGGACAAGTACGAAAACATCATGGGCTACCGCGACAAGTGCCACCGCTCGCTGATCACCGGCACCCTCGCCACGCCGCACCACACGCCCTGGCTGCAGGCCCTGGACGATTCGCTGGAGGCCTACCTGGCCGACCAGCCGGTGGACCAGCTCAGGAAAGCCCTCTGAGCCCTCTCCCGGGGCGGCCCCGCCGCCCCGCCTTGCGTGGAGCACGAGAATGAACCTGCCCGTGACGAGCCGCCCCCTGGAGCCGGCCCTGTTCGCCCGCGCCCCGGCGCTGGAGCGCCACCGCGTCGCCCCCGGCGGCCTGACCGTGCTGGCCCTGGAAGCCGGCGACCGCCTGCAGGTCGTCGACCTGGAAGGCGACCAGGCCGCCGAGCTGCTGGCCTTCACCACCGACGGCCGGCCGGCGCTGGCCGAACTCGGCCTGGCGCCCAGCCCCGGCGCCGCCTTCATCCACCACCTGCTGCACGACGGCAGCCGCGAGGCCGCCCACGTCAGCGCCGGCCTGGCGCGGCGCGGCGTCGACTGCCGCCACTTGCCGAGCCCCGCGCGGCTGTGGGAGAGCGGTACGCCGGCCGGCTACAGCCGCACACTCGACGCCGGTGCGGCGCTGCTGGTGCTGGTCGCCGCCCCCGGCGGACGCACGGCGGTGGACAGCCAGGCGCGGGCCAGCGAGCTGCGCCTGCTGGTGCACCGCGCCAACCCGCGCCAGGTGCTCGCCCCGCCGCTGCCGGTGCCGCTGGGCGAGGTGCTGGACGAATTCACCATCCGCCCCGGCACAGCCAACGCCTACACAGTCGCCGCCGGGCAATACATCCAGGTGCTCGACGTCGCCGGCCGGCAGTGCTCGGACTTCGTCGCCTTCGACCGCCGCGGCCTGGACGCCGGCCGCGAGATCGACCTCGACCCCACCGTCACCCGCACCCTCAACGGCAACGCCTACCCCGGCCCGGGCCTGTACAGCCGCTTCTACGACCGCGACCTGCAGCCGATGCTGGAAGTGCTGCGCGACACCGTGGGCCGCCACGACACCTTCGCCCTGGCCTGCACCGCGCGCTACTACGAGGCCCAGGGCTACTTCGGCCACGCCAACTGCAGCGACAACCTCAGCCGCGCCCTCGCCGCCCACGGCGTGCGCGGCCGCGCCGGCTGGCCGGCGATCAACTTCTTCTTCAACACCGGGGTGGACGCGCACCAGCAGCTGACCCTCGACGAGCCCTGGTCGCGCCCCGGCGACTACGTGCTGCTGCGCGCCATGACCGACCTGGTCTGCGCCAGCAGCTCCTGCCCCGACGACATCGACCCGGCCAACGGCTGGCAGCCCACCGACATCCACGTCCGCGTGTACAGCGAAAAGGAGCGTTTCAGTATCGCCATGGCCAACCGCAAGACGCCCGACGCCGACCCGGTGCTGACCCGCGAAAGCGGCTTCCACCCCGGCACCTCCGCCCTCACCCGGCAGTTCGTCGACTACCGCGGCTTCTGGACGCCGACCCACTTCGACGGCTACGGCGCCATCGAGGAGTACCACGGCTGCCGCGAGAAGGTGGCGGTGATGGACCTTTCCGCCCTGCGCAAGTTCGAGGTGCTGGGCCCCGACGCCGAGGCACTGCTGGACTACTGCCTGACCCGCGACGTGCGCAAGCTCGCGGTGGGCCAGGTGGTCTACTCGGCCATGTGCTACGAGCACGGCGGCATGCTCGACGACGGCACCCTGCTGCGCCTGGGGCCGGACGCCTTCCGCTGGATCGGCGGCGAGGACTACGCCGGCGACTGGCTGCGCGAGCAGGCGCAGAAGCTGGGCATGAAGGTGTGGGTGAAGAGCGCTTCCGAGCAGATCCACAACATCGCCGTGCAGGGCCCGCTGGCCCGCGAACTGCTCAAGGGCATGGTGTGGACGCCGGGCACCCAGCCGAAGCTGGAGGACCTGGGCTGGTTCCGCTTCCTCAGCGGCCGCCTGGACGACTACAACGGCCCGCCGCTGATGGTATCGCGTACCGGCTACACCGGCGAGCTGGGCTACGAGCTGTGGTGCCACCCGAGCGACGCCATGGCCGTGTGGAACCGCCTGTGGCAACTGGGCGAGCCCCTGGGCCTGGTGCCCCTGGGCCTGCACGCGCTGGACACGCTGCGCATCGAGGCCGGGCTGGTGTTCGCCGGCTACGAGTTCGACGACCAGACCGACCCCTTCGAGGCCGGCATCGGCTTCTGCGTGCCGCTGAAGACCAAGCAGGCCGACTTCATCGGCAAGGATGCCCTGCTAAGGCGCAGCGCCAACCCGCAACGCCGCCTGGTGGGGCTGGAACTGGAGGGTAACGAGACGGCGCACCACGGCGACTGCGTGCACGTCGGCCGCGCCCAGGTGGGCGTAATCACCAGCGCCACCCGCTCGCCGCTGCTGGGCAGGAACATCGCCCTGTGCAGGCTGGACGTGGGTTACTGCGAGCCGGGCACGCCGGTGCAGGTCGGCAAGCTCGACGGCCAGCAGAAGCGCATCCCCGCGCGGGTGGCCGCCGGCACCGTGGCCTACGACCCGCAGAAGAGCCGCGTGCGCGCCTGAGGCGCTTTCTGGAGTGGCTTTTGCAAGGCTGCAGCCAGACACGTCGCTCGCAGCCCCAGGAGGAAAGGCCGATGTGGTTCAGCAAGGCATCCCGCAACCTGGCCGAGGAACTCGGCCAGTGGCTCGACCAGCTTCCCAGCGCACCGGACACGGCGCCCCCGCGGCACTGCGAACCGCGCCTGCGTAGCAGCCTGGAGCGCCTGCAGAGCGGCTGGCACGAACTGTTGAGCTTCCGCCAGCACGCCGAACGCCAGGCGCCGCCGCCCTGCAGCGCCGAGGAATACGCCGCGCTGACGAAACGCCTGGCCCAGGCCGAACAGCAGAACCTGCAATTGCGCGGCGAGCTGGAACAGCAGCAGGGTCAGCTGACGGCCCTGGAGGCCGAGCGCCGCCAATGGCAGGAGGAACGCGAGGTCTGGGAGCTGACCCAGCGCACCCTCACCGAGGGCTGCTGGGCGATGAACGTGGTCAACGGCGACCCCGACCACCCGCACAACCTGATCCGCTGGTCCGAGCAGTTCCGCGAGCTGATCGGCTACAGGCGCGAGGAATTCCCCGACGGCTGGGACAGCTACTTCGGCGTGGTCAACCCGGACGACCTGAAGGCGGTCATGCAGACCTTCAACGCCGCCATGGCCGACGCCAGCGGCGACGGTTCCTACGCAGTGGAATACCGCATGCGCCACAAGACCCGCGGCGAGGTCTGGTTCCGCGAACGCGGCCGCTGCCTGCGCGACGGCCGCGGTCGGCTGGTGTACGTCACCGGCGCGGTGCGCGAGATCAGCGACGAGAAAGCCGCCGCGGCCCTGCACGAACGCGAGCAGGCGAACATCCAGGCCACCTACGGGCAGATCGCCCAGGTGGCCGGGGTGATCCGCGGCATCGCCGAACAGACCAACCTGCTGGCCCTCAACGCCGCCATCGAAGCCGCCCGCGCCGGCGACCAGGGCCGCGGCTTCGCCGTGGTGGCCGACGAGGTGCGCAACCTGGCGCGGCGCACCCAGGAATCGGTGCAGCAGATCCAGGCGATGCTGCAGCAGCACTGAACTGGCAGGGCGCACGCTTTTCATAGGATCGAGGGGGCGCCTAGCTCTTGCTCGCGAACGGTGCTCGCCGGCAGCAGCTGTGCTTGAGATGAACGCCGTCCCCTCTCCCCAGCCCTCTCCCTTCAGGGAGAGGGCTGGGGAGAGGGCGCTCTCAACCCCAACACCTCTATCCCCCTGTAGGAGCGGGCCCTGCCCGCGATTTCGCGCGCAGGGCGCGCTCCTACATGGCAATGGCGCGAATGGGACAGCATCCACGATGGCCTCCTACGCCACCTGCCCTCCCCCCACCAGCTTCAGCCCGACGATCCCACCCACGATCATCACCAGGCACAGCGCCTTCAGCGCCCCCAGCGGTTCGCCGAGGAACAGGCTGCCGTAGGCCACCGTCCCCAGGGTGCCGATACCCACCCAGACGGCGTAGGCCAGGCCCAGCGGCAGCTCGCGCACGGACAGGCTCAGCAGGTAGATGCTCAGCGCCAGGAACACCCCGCAGTACAGGCTCGGCCCCAGCCGGGTGAAGCCCTCGGTGCGGGGGATGATCGAGGCGTAGAGCACTTCGCAGAGCCCCGCCAGGACCAGGTAGCCCCAGCCGTTCAACCAGGCCATCGGTCATTTCTCCTTTCCCAAAAAGAACGCCGACGCGGGGCGTCGGCGCAGGGTGTCGCGAGGGGCTCAGACGGCGTCTTCGCCCAGCTCGCCGGTGCGGATGCGCACGATGCTCTCCAGGTCCTGGACGAACACCTTGCCGTCGCCGATCTTGCCGGTGCGCGCCGCCTTGAGGATGGCGTCGACGGCGGCCTGGCACAGGGCGTCGGCGACCACCACCTCCAGCTTCACCTTGGGCAGCAATTCCACGACGTACTCGGCGCCCCGGTAGACCTCCGAATGGCCCTTCTGCCGGCCGTAGCCCTTGACCTCGGTGGCGGTCACGCCGTGCACGCCGGCCTCGGTCAGCGCCAGGCGCACGTCGTCCAGGCGGAACGGCTTGATGATCGCGGTGATGAGTTTCATGGTGGCGATCCTCAGTTGGAGTACTTGTAGCCGACTTCGCCGTGGGCGGAGAGGTCCAGCCCGTCCACCTCGGCTTCCTCGTCCACGCGCAGCCCGCCGCACAGCGCCGCGGCCACCTTGAAGGCGACCAGGCTGGTGATGGCCGAGAAGCCGATGCTGAACAGCAGCACGCCGCCATTGACCAGCAGCTGGTCGAACAGCCCGCGGCCCTCGGGGAAGCCCTGGCCGCCGATGGCGCCGAGGGCGAACACCGGGGTCAGCAGGCCGCCGAGGATGCCGGCCACGCCGTGCACGCCGAACACGTCGAAGGCGTCGTCCAGGCCGATCATCGGCTTGAGCTTGTCCACCGACCAGACGCACACCGGGCCTGCGATCAGGCCGAGCAGGATGGCGCCCATGGGGCCGACGTAGCCGCAGGCCGGGGTGATCGCCACCAGCCCGGCGATGGCGCCGGAGACCGCGCCGAACAGGCTCGGCCGGCCCTTGTGCTGCCACTCCACCAGCATCCAGGCCAGGGCGCCGGCGCAGCTGGCGAGCATGGTGTTGACCATCACCAGCATGGCGAAGCCGCTGGCGGCCAGCGCGCAGCCGCCGCAGAAGCCCAGCCAGCCCACCCACAGCAGCGAGCCGCCGGTGAGCGTCATGGTCATGTTGTGCGGCGCCAGGGTGGCGGTGCCGAAGCCGCGGCGGCGGCCCAGCAGCCAGGCGCCCACCAGCGAGGCGATGCCGACGTTGAGGTGCACCACGTTGCCGCCGGCGAAGTCCTGCACGCCCAGGTTGAACACCCAGCCGCCGCCCCAGGCCATGTGCGCCATGGGGATGTAGTTGATGGTCAGCCACACCGCCATGAACACCATGACCGCACCGAACTTCATGCGCTCGGCGAAGGCGCCGACGATGATCGCCGGGGTGATGGCGGCGAACAGCAGCATGAACAGGAAGTACAGGTACTCGGGGATGGTGCCGACCACCGAGTCCTTGGTGATGCCGACCATGAACAGCTTGTCCAGGCCGCCGATCACCGACTGCAGCGCGCCGCCGTCGGTGAAGGTCAGGCTGTAGCCGTAGACGGCGAACAACACCGACATCAGCGACGCGGTGCAGAACACCTGCATGAGGATCGACAGCACGTTCTTGGTCCGCGCCATGCCGCCGTAGAACAGCGCCAGGCCCGGCAGGGTCATCAGCAGCACCACCAGCGAGCAGAGCGCGACGAAGGCGGTGTCGCCGCTGTTGATCGCCGGCGGCGCCTCGTCCGCCAGGGCGGCGACACTGCCGAACAGCAGGGAAAGGCCCAACATACTGCGGCTCACATGTGAAAACCGGATCATTGCCTGTTGCCTCCAACCGACGGGGACGGGGCCGGCCCGCGGTCGGATGCACGGGCCGGCGTTTCGAGCGCCCTGGGCAGGTGGACGGGCCGCAGCCAGTGCCTTCCTGTAGGGCAACTTTATTTCCTTGTAGGCATAGCAATTGGCCTGCCAAGGCCCGTCGGGGGCGGCCAATTTTTGCTATGTGGTTGAATGGAAAGGGTTTGTTTTGGCAGGCGGGTAAGCAGGCCGAGGCCCTGATCGGCAGGTCGCGCATTTTCTTGGTGCGAATTTGAATTTCCTGCCAGGCAATATGGCAGCCCTGTCTGGCGTTGGTGCGGGGCTCGGCAAATCGCGGATAAGATCCGCTCCGCCACCCCACCGCACCATCCCCTGTAGGAGCGCGCCCTGCGCGCGATTTCGCGGGCAGGGCGCGCTCCTACAATTGCCATGAGGCACGGTACCCCGTAGGGCGCATAACCGTTCGCGGTTATCCGCCGTTGACCGGAACACCGGTGCCCGGGGCTGCCGACGAATACGGCTCCTCGCAGGATGGGTGGAGCGAAGCGATACCCATCCTGCGGAAGACGCCACCGAGCGCCCAGGAACCGTAGGAGCGGACTCCGTCCGCGATGTCCCCTGCCGGAGAAAACAAAAAGGCCGGCGATCGCTCGCCGGCCTTCGGTATCACCCGCTGGGGCTCAGTACTGCACCTGCCCCGGCACCCAGCTGGTGCCGGCCAGCGGCACGCGGGCCATGGCCGCGGCTTCCACGGTCAGGGCCACCAGGTCCTCGGGGTCGAGGTTGTGCAGGTGCGACTTGCCGCAGGCGCGGGCCATGGTCTGGGCCTCCAGCACCAGCACCCGCAGGTAGTTGGCCAGGCGGCGGCCGGCTTCCACCGGGTCCAGGCGCCTGGACAGCTCCGGGTCCTGGGTGGTGATGCCGGCCGGGTCGCGGCCGTTCTGCCAGTCGTCGTAGAAACCGGCGGCTGAGCCGATCTTCCTCAGCTCCTCGTCCAGGCGCGGGTGGTTGTCGCCCAGGGCCACCAGCGCGGCGGTGCCGATGGCCACCGCGTCGGCCCCCAGGGCCATGGCCTTGGCCACGTCGGCGCCGTTGCGGATGCCGCCGGAGACGATCAGCTGCACCTGGCGGTGCATGCCCATCTCCTGCAGCGCCTGCACGGCCTGGGGAATGGCCGGCAGGATGGGAATGCCGACGTGCTCGATGAACACTTCCTGGGTGGCCGCGGTGCCGCCCTGCATGCCGTCGAGGACGATCACGTCGGCGCCGGCCTTCACCGCCAGCTTGACGTCGTAGTACGGGCGGCTGGCGCCGATCTTCACGTAGATGGGCTTCTCCCAGTCGGTGATCTCGCGCAGCTCGGCGATCTTGATCGCCAGGTCGTCCGGGCCGGTCCAGTCCGGGTGGCGGCAGGCGCTGCGCTGGTCGACGCCGATCGGCAGGGTGCGCATGCCGGCCACGCGCTCGGTAACCTTCATGCCCAGCAGCATGCCGCCGCCGCCCGGCTTGGCGCCCTGCCCCAGGACGATCTCGATGGCGTCGGCCTTGCGCAGGTCGTCGGGGTTCATGCCGTAGCGCGAGGGCAGGTACTGGTACACCAGGTGCCGGGACTGGCCGCGTTCCTCCGGGGTCATGCCGCCGTCGCCGGTGGTGGTGCTGGTGCCGGCGATGCTGGCGCCGCGGCCCAGGGCTTCCTTGGCGTTGGCCGAGAGCGCGCCGAAGCTCATGCCGGCGATGGTCACCGGGATCTTCAGGTGGATCGGCTTCTTGGCGAAGCGGGTGCCCAGCACCACGTCGGTGCCGCACTTCTCGCGGTAGCCTTCCAGCGGGTAGCGCGAGACGCTGGCGCCGAGCAGCAGCAGGTCGTCGAAGTGCGGCAGCTTGCGCTTGGTGCCGCCGCCGCGGATGTCGTAGATGCCGGTCTCGGCGGCGCGCTGGATTTCCTGGATGGTCAGGCGGTCGAAGGTGGCGGACTCGCGCAGCACCGGGGTGTTCTTCTCGCTCATGGGGGATTCCTCGCTGCGGATCAGTACGCGGATGCGTTGTCGACTTTGAAGTTGTACAGCTGGCGGGCCGAGCCGTAGCGCTTGAAGCTGGCCGGGTCCTCGTCGAAGCCGGCGCGGTTGAGCAGTTCCCTGAGTTCCTCCAGGTGCTCGGCGCGCATTTCCTTCTCGATGCAGTCCGAGCCCAGGGACTTCACCTCGCCCTTGACGTAGATGCGCACCTCGTACAGCGAGTCGCCCAGGGCGTCGCCGGCGTCGCCGCAGACCACCAGGCGCCCGGCCTGGCCCATGAAGCAGCTCATGTGGCCGATGCTGCCGCCGACCACGATGTCCACGCCCTTCATCGAGATGCCGCAGCGCGCGCCGGCGTCGCCCTCGATCACCAGCAGCCCGCCATGGGCGGTGGCGCCGGCGGCCTGGGAGGCGCTGCCCTTCACCCGCACGCTGCCGGACATCATGTTCTCCGCCACGCCCACGCCGACGTTGCCGTGCACGGTGACGCTGGCCTTCTGGTTCATGCCCGCGCAGTAGTAGCCGGCGTGGCCCTGGATATCCACGGACACCGCCTGGTCGATGCCCACGGCCAGGTTGTGCTTGCCGTCGGGGTGGGTCACCAGCCATTCGCGGTCCTGCACTTCGCCGTGCAGGGCCTGGTTCAGTTCGCGCACCGAGGCGCTGGAAAGGTCGATGGTCTTCATGCAAAGGTCTCCAGAATGTTCTGCTCGGTGCGGATCAGGCGCTCTCGCGCTCCCAGACGTAGAGGGTGGCCGGCTCCGGCTCCCAGACGCGCGCCTTGTCGATGCCCGGCAGGCTGGCCAGGGCCTGGTATTCCGAGGCCATGGCCACGTAGTCGTCGGTCTCGGCCAGCACCGCCGGCTTGCAGGCGATCGGGTCGCGGATCACCGCGAAGCCGTTGCGGGTGCCGATGGCGAAGGTGAAGAAGCCGTCCAGGTCGTTCAGTGCGCCGTCCAGGGCCTGGGCCAGGCTGTCGCCCTGGCGCAGGCGCCAGGTCAGGTAGCCGGCGGCCACTTCGCTGTCGTTGTCGGTCTCGAAGGCGATGCCCTGGCGCTTGAGTTCCTGGCGCAGGCGGAAGTGGTTGGACAGCGAGCCGTTGTGCACCAGGCACAGGTCGGCGCCAGTGGAGAACGGGTGGCTGCCCTCCATGGTCACCGCGCTCTCGGTGGCCATGCGGGTGTGGCCGATGATGTGGCTGCCCTTCATGCCGGCCAGGCCGAAGCGCTGGGAGATTTCCTGCGGCAGGCCCATGCCCTTGAGGATCTCGATGCTCTGCCCGGCGCTCATGATGCGCACCGCCGGGGCCAGCTCGGCCAGGGCCTCGCGCACCGCGGCTTCGTCGCAGTGGATCTTCAGCACCGCGGCGCTGGCGTTCTGGAACCAGTCCAGCGAGCAGCCCAGGCGCGCTTCCAGGGCGCCCATCAGCTCGGCCCAGGGGTAGCCGGCGTCGCTGGCCTGCAGGGTCAGCTTGACCCAGCCGTCGGCCACCTCGTCACCGTAGATGGCAAAGCCGGCGCTGTCCGGGCCGCGGTCGGTCATGGCTTGCAGCATGGGTTCGAAGAGCTTGCCGAGCTGGCTCTCCAGCTCGGGTTTCTTCAGGTAGAGGCCTACGATTCCGCACATGGTTCGTCTCCTTCGAGGCAGCAGGCGACCGCCGCGTGGTGTTCACGGTCGCCCAGAGGGGTAAATGGGGTGCGCCCGGCGGGCGCGGCGGTCAGAAGAATTCGGTGTAGCGCTGGATCTCCCAGTCGGAGACGTGGCGGCTGTACTCCACCCACTCCATGCGCTTGAGCTTGATGAACTCGTCGACGATCTCGGCGCCGAGCACCTCGCGGAACAGCGGGTCGGCCTCCAGGGCGTCGGTGGCTTCCTTCAGCGACTGCGGCAGGGTCTTGATGCCGCGCGCGGCGATCGCTTCCAGGCTGAGGTTGTAGAGGTTCTCGTTGCACATCTCGCCCGGTTCCAGCTGGCGGTCGATGCCATCCAGGCCCGCGGCGATGATGGCGGCGGTCACCAGGTAGGGGTTGCAGCCGGCGTCGGGCAGGCGGAACTCCAGGCGGCCGTAGGGAATGCGCACCATCGCCGAGCGGTTGTTGGCGCCGTAGGCGATGAACGCCGGGGCCCAGGTGGCGCCGGACAGCGAGCGGCCCACCACCAGGCGCTTGTAGGAGTTGACCGTGGGCGCGGCGAAGGCGCACAGGGCCGGGCCGTGGGCCAGCAAGCCGGCGGCGAAGTGGTAGGCCAGCTTCGACAGGCCCATGCCGCTGGGGTCGGACGGGTCGTGGAAGAGGTTCTTGTTGGTCGCGCTGGCGATCGACAGGTGGAAGTGCATGCCGTTGCCGGCGCGCTTGGGATCGGGCTTGGGCATGAACGAGCAGATCATGCCCAGGTCGTTGGCGATCTCGCCGGCGGCCATGCGGAAGAAGGTGAAGCGGTCGGCCGACTCCATGGCGTCACTGTAGGTGTAGTTGATCTCGAACTGGCCGTTGGCGTCCTCGTGGTCGATCTGGTAGATGTCGAAGCCCACCGGCTGCAGGGCCTCGGTCAGGCGTTCGAGGAACTCGCGGGAGCGCGACAGGCCCTTGTAGTCGTAGCAGGGCTTGTCGAGGTTGTCCGAGGCGTCCACCAGCTGCAGCTTGCCCTGGGCGTCGCGGCGGAACAGGCTGAATTCCGGCTCCAGCCCGGTGTTCAGCACCCAGCCCTTGTCGGCCAGGCGCTGCACCTGCTGCTGCAGCACGAAGCGGCTGTCGTAGGGGTGCGGCTTGCCGTCGACGTGGCCGATGCAGACCACCCGGCCGTAGCCCGGCTGCCAGGGCACCGGGATCAGCGTGGCAAGGTCGCCGCGGGCCATGAAGTCCGGGCCGTGGGGCTCCATGCCCATGCCGCAGATGGCGAACCCGGCGAACCCGGCGCCCTCCTCGGCCACCGCCTTGAGGCCGGACACCGGCACCGACTTGGTCTTCGCGGCGCCGTGGATGTCGACGAACTGCGCCAGCACGTACTTGATGCCGTGCTGGTCGATGGTGCGCTGGGTTTCGGGTGGCAACATGGGGAGCTCTCCGGTTGAATGGGCAAGGCGTTGTCGATGCCTGGGGCGGTTTGCGCCGGGGCTTTCGCCCGTCGAATTCCGCTCAGGAAACTTACTTTCCCATTAGGAATGCAATGCCAGTGCCAAGTCCGGTGCACCATGATGGATGGCAGCCACGGCGGCTTTTCTTCTGTATATATGGGAAACTAGCTTTCACTGTGGGAAAGTGGCAACGCACCACTCGCCCCTCCGCACTTTCTCAGTGCGAAACTAATATTCTTGAACCTAAACCGTGCAGGAACCCTGAATGTCGACCGAGACCCAACCGCGCCTCCGCCTGGAGCAGTACCTGGGCATGCAGATCAAGCGCCAGCGCCAGGCGCAGGAGCTCAAGCTGGCGGACGTGGCGCGCATCGCGGGGATCAGCCAGGGCATGCTGAGCAAGATCGAGAACGCCCAGGTCTCCACCAGCCTCGACACCCTGAGCCGCCTGTGCGACGTGCTCGGCATGCCGATGTCGAAACTCTTCAGCCAGTACGACCAGCCCGACGGCAACGCCCTGCTGGTGAAGGCCGGCGACGGCCTGGAAGTGGTGCGCCGAGGCACCGAGAAAGGTCACACCTACCAGTTGCTCAACCACACCCGCGGGCCGAAGAAGAACTTCGAGGCCTACATGGTCAGCATGGACGACGCCAGCGAGGAGTTCCCGACCTTCTCCCACCCCGGCACCGAGTTCCTCCACCTGCTCGAGGGCGAGCTGGTGTACCGCCACGGCAACCAGCTCTACCCCATGCAGGCCGGCGACAGCCTGACCTTCGACGGCGAGACGCCCCACGGCCCGGAGAAGTTGGTGCAGGTGCCGATACGGCTGTTGTCGATCATGAACTACGGCAACGACTGAGGCGCCGGGAAGCCGGGAACGGCCTTCCTCCGCAGGAGCGGATTCATCGGCGATTTCCCAGCGGGGCTCGGCCTATCGCGGATAAGACCCCATCGCACCATCCCCTGTAGGAGCGCGCCCTGCGCGCGATTTCGCGGGCAGGGCCCGCTCCTACAATTGCCATGAAGCACGGTATCCCGTAGGGCGCATAACCGTTCGCGGTTATCCGCCGATGGCCGTGGCACCAATGCCCTGCGTCCTTCCTTCCCCTCGACCATTCGGCCGAAAACTTTCCTGACAGGATAAAAATTTTCCCAAGGGTATGGACCCACGGATTCGCTTCGCCTATAAAAGCGCGAAAGGAAATTTATATTCCCAACAGTAAAAAATCCTTCGCCGGCGAAAGCCCCTTTCACCGGCGAACCTTCCGCCCTTGCGCGCCGAGCTGCCTCCCACTCACTTCGAGGACCCGACATGCACCACGCCCCCAGCCACTTCATCATCCGCATCAGTTGCCCGGCGGTGTCCGGGATAGTCGCGGCGGTGACCACCTACCTGGCCGAGCAGGGTTGCTACATCAGCGAGATGGCGCAGTTCGACGACGAAGGCAACGGCCGCTTCTTCATGCGCGCCGTGTTCCGCTTCAACCAGGGCCTGGATGGCGACATCGGCAATATCGAATCCGGTTTCGCCGACGTGGCCAGCCGCTTCGACATGGACTGGAGCCTGCACAGCAGCGCCAAGCCCATGCGCGTGCTGCTGATGGTCAGCAAGTTCGACCATTGCTTGGCCGACCTGCTCTACCGCCACGCCAAGGGCGAGCTGGACATGCAGATCACCGCCATCGTCTCCAACCACCTCGACCTGCGCCCCATGGCCGAGCGCGAGGGCATCCGCTTCATCTACCTGCCGGTGACGAAAGACACCAAGGCCCAGCAGGAAGCCGAGCTGCTGAAGATCGTCGCCGAGACCGGCACCGAACTGGTGGTGCTCGCCCGCTACATGCAGATCCTCTCCGACGACCTGTGCAGGCAGCTCTCCGGCAAGGCCATCAACATCCACCACTCCTTCCTCCCCGGCTTCAAGGGCGCCAAGCCCTACCACCAGGCCTACGAGCGCGGCGTGAAGCTGATCGGCGCCACCGCCCACTACGTCACCAGCGACCTCGACGAGGGCCCGATCATCGAGCAGGAAGTGCAGCGCGTGGACCACGCCTACGCCCCCGACGACCTGGTGGCCATCGGCCGTGACACCGAGACCATCGCCCTCTCCCGCGCGGTGAAGTACCACCTGGAACACCGCGTCTTCCTCAACCACGACCGCACGGTGATCTTCAAATGAATGCCATTCCCAGCGTCAAGCTCATCGACGGCAAGGCCACCTCGGCACGGGTGCTCGCCGAGGTCCGCGAGGAAGTCCTGGCCCTGCGCGAGCACGGCATCCAGCCGGGTCTCGCCGTGGTGCTGGTGGGCAGCGACCCGGCCAGCCAGGTCTACGTGCGCAATAAAGTGCTGCGCGCCGAGGAGGTCGGCATCCGCTCGCTGGAGCACAAGCTGCCGGCCGACACCGGCGAAAGCGCCCTGCTCCAACTCATCGCCGAACTCAACGATGACCCGGCGGTGAACGGCATCCTCGTGCAACTGCCGCTGCCCAGGCACATCGACGAAAACCGCGTGCTCCAGGCCATCGACCCGCTGAAGGACGTCGACGGCTTCCACAGCGAGAACGTCGGCGGCCTCAGCCAGGGCCGCGACGTGCTCACGCCCTGCACCCCGGCCGGCTGCATGCGCCTGCTGCACGACACCTGCGGCGACCTGACCGGCAAGCACGCGGTGGTGATCGGCCGCTCCAACATCGTCGGCAAGCCCATGGCCGCGCTGCTGCTCAAGGCGCACTGCACGGTGACCGTGGTGCATTCGCGCAGCGCCAACCTGCGCGAGCTGTGCCGCCAGGCCGACATCGTGGTGGCCGCCGTCGGCAAGCCGCGCCTGGTCGACGCCAGCTGGCTGAAGCCCGGCGCCGTGGTGATCGACGTGGGCATCAACCGCATCGACGAGGACGGCCGCAGCAAGCTGGTCGGCGACGTCGACTTCGACAGCGCCCTGGCCCAGGCCGCGGCCATCACCCCGGTGCCCGGCGGCGTCGGGCCGATGACCATCGCCTACCTGATGAAGAACACCCTGGCCGCCGCGCGCCTGCAACGCGCCGGCGCCACCGCGGAGTAAGCAGCATGCCTTTCGCCCTCCTGAAATACGGCCTGAGCGCCGACTACCCGGTGGAAGTCGACCTGCCGCCGCCCTGCGAGCTCAAGCCGCGCTACGACGTGGTGATCATCGGCGGCGGCGGCCACGGCCTGGCCACCGCCTACTACCTGGCCAAGTACCACGGCGTGACCAACGTGGCGGTGCTGGAGAAGGCCTACCTGGGCGGCGGCAACACCGCGCGCAACACCGCGGTGATCCGCTCCAACTACCTCACCAGCGAGGGCGTGAAGTTCTACGCCGAGTCGGTGCGGATGTTCCAGGGCCTGTCCAACGAGTTCGACTTCAACATCATGTACTCCGAGCGCGGCCAGCTGACCCTGGCGCACACCGACGCCACGGTGCGCGCCTTCCGCCAGCGCGCAGAGGTGAACAGGCACTTCGGCGGGCGCACCGAGATGATCGACCGCCAGCAGATCCGCGAGCTGGTGCCCACGCTCAACCTCGACCCCGGCCACCTGCCGGTGCTCGCCGGCCTGTGGCACATCGACGGCGCCACCGCGCGCCACGACGCCGTGGCCTGGGGCTACGCCAAGCAGGCGGCCAAGCGCGGCGTGGAAATCCACCAGCTCACCGAAGTGCAGGACCTGGTGGTGCGCGACGGCCGCATCGAGGCGGTGAAGACCAACCGCGGCACCGTGCAGTGCGGCTGCGTGGTCCAGGCCATCGCCGGGGCCAGCTCGCTGCTGATGGCCAAGGCCGGCATCCGCGCGCCCATCCACACCTACCCGCTGCAAGCCATGGTCACCCAGCCGTTCAAGCCGTTCCTCGACCCGCTGGTGAGCTCCTCGGCGCTGCACTGCTACGTGCAGCAGACCAGCCGCGGCGAGATCGTCTTCGGCGGCGGCTCCGACCCCTACCCGCTGTACAACACCCGCTCGACCCTGGACCTGAAGGAAAGCCTGCTGGCCCACGCCATCGAGATGTTCCCGTTCATGGCCAACGCCAAGCTGATGCGCCAGTGGGCCGGGATCACCGACATGACCCCCGACTACAGCCCGATCATGGGCCTGTCGCCGGTGGAGAACTACTACCTCGACGCCGGCTGGGGCACCTGGGGCTTCAAGGCCACGCCCATCTGCGGCAAGACCATGGCGGAACTGGTGGCCAGCGGCGGCAAGGTGCCGGAGCTGATCGCGCCCTTCGCCCTGGAGCGCTTCAGCCGCTTCCAGCAGGTCAACGAGATGGGCGCCACCGCGGCCAGCCACTGAGGAACCAGCGATGAAGATCCTGACCTGCCCGCTCAACGGGCCGCGCAACATCAGCGAATTCACCTACGGCGGCGAGTTCAAGCGCATGCCCGACCCGGCCAGCTGCTCCGACGCCGAGTGGGCCGACTACGTGTTCAACAGCGACAACGCCGCCGGCATCGTGCTCGAGTGGTGGCTGCACAACGCCTCCAGCTACTGGTTCCTGGCCGAGCGCCACACGGTCACCGACCAGGTGATCCGCACCTTCGACCCGAAGGAAATCTTCGACCGCCGCATCGACTTCGCCGTCGCCCCGCAGGAGACCGCCCAATGAGCGCCCTCAACCGCCTGCCCGCCCCCATGGGCCTGCTGATCGACCGCGAGAAGCCGCTGCGCTTCTCCTTCGACGGCCGCGACTACCAGGGCTTCGAGGGCGACAGCATCGCCAGCGCCCTGCTCGGCAACGGCCGCTGGCTGCTCTCGCGCTCGTTCAAGTACCACCGCCCGCGCGGCCCCCTGACCCTCGCCGGGCAGGACGCCAACACCCTGGTGCAACTGCCCGACGAACCCAACGTGCTGGCCGACATGCACCCCGCCCGCGAAGGCCTGGCGGTGGAAGGCCAGAACTTCTCCGGCAGCCTCGAGCACGACCGCGACGCCTACCTGGGCAAGTTCTCGCGCTTCATGCCGGTGGGCTTCTACTACCGCTCCTTCTACAAGCCCAAGGGCATGTGGAAGGTCTGGGAACCGCTGATCCGCAAGAAGGCCGGCCTCGGCGTGCTCGACTTGGAATTCAGGCCGCAGTACTACGACAAGGCCTACCTGTTCGTCGACCTGGCTGTGATCGGCGCCGGCCCCGCCGGCCTGCGCGCCGCGCTGGACGCCGCCAACGCCGGGGCCAAGGTGCTGCTGGTGGAGCAACAGCCGGTGCTCGGCGGCTCGCTGAACTACGCGCGCTTCGACATCGCCGGCAAGCGCGCCGGCGAACTGCGCGCCGAACTGGTGGCCGCCGTCGAGGGCCACCCGAACATCCAGGTGCTGACCCAGGCCACCTGCAACGCCTGGTTCACCGACAACTACCTGCCGGTGATCCAGCACAAGCGCATGTACAAGGTGCGCGCCACCCGCTGCCTGGTGGCCGCCGGCTCCTTCGACCAGCCGGTGGTGTTCCGCAACAACGACCTGCCCGGCGTGCTGCTGACCAGCGCCGCGCAACGGGCGATGAAGCTCTACGCGGTGAAACCGGGCAACCGCGCCGTGGTGCTGACCGGCAACGACGACGGCTACCTGGCCGCCCTAGACCTGCAGGAACAGGGCGTGGCCGTGGCCGCCGTGGTCGACATGCGCGACGCCCCGGCCGACACCCGGCTGGCGGACGAGCTGCAGTATCGCGGCATTGCGCTGCACACCGGCAGCACCGTCTACGAAGCCCTGCACGAGCCCGGCATGCGCCACGTCAGCGGCGTCGACATCCGCCGCATCAGCGGCCAGGGCAGCGTCGCCGGCGAAGGCACCCAACTGGCCTGCGACCTGCTGTGCATGTCCGCCGGCTACATGCCGGTCTACCAGCTGCTGTGCCAGGCCGGCGGCAAGCTGGCCTACGAGGAGGAGCGCGCCGAGTTCGCCATCAGCGGCCTGCCCGCCGGGCTGGACATCGCCGGCTCGGTGAACGGCCGCCACGCCCTGGTCAACGTGCTCGCCGACGGCGCCCGCGCGGCCGCCGCCGCCCTCGCCGCCCTGGGCCTGGAAGCGCCGGCGCCGCGGACCTTCACCAGCGAGGCACAGGTGAACTTCGCCTGGCCGATCTTCCCCCACCCCAAGGGCAAGGACTTCGTCGACTTCGACGAGGACCTGCAGGTGCGCGACATCGTCAACGCCACCCGCAGCGGCTACCGCGACGTGCAGTTGGTCAAGCGCTTCTCCACCGTCGGCATGGGCCCGTCCCAGGGCCGCCACTCGGCGCTGCCCACCGCGCGCCTGGTGGCCCAGGCCACCGGCCGCGGCATCGGCGAAACCGGCGTGACCACCGCGCGCCCGCCGTTCGAGGCGGAGAAACTCGCCCACGTCGCCGGCCGCGCCTTCGACCCCTACCGGCAGACGCCCATGCACCGCCGTCACCTGGAAGCCGGGGCGAAAATGATGCCCGCCGGCATCTGGCAGCGCCCGGCCTTCTACGGCAAGGCCGAGGACCGCGAGCGCTGCATGCAGGAAGAGGCCCGCCACGTACGCGAGAAGGTCGGCCTGATCGACGTCTCCACCCTCGGCGGCCTGGACGTGCGCGGCCCGGACGCGGCCGAGCTGCTGGAGCGCCTGTACACCTTCGGCTTCGCCAAGCTGGCCATCGGCCGCACCCGCTACGCGCTGATGACCAACGAGCACGGCGTGGTGATCGACGACGGCGTGTGCGCGCGCCTGGGCGAGCGGCACTTCTACGTCACCGCCACCACCAGCGGCGTCGACCGCATCTACCAGCAGATGCTCAAGTGGAACGCGCAGTGGCGGCTCAACGTCGACATCACCAACGTCACCGCCGCCCTGGCCGCGGTGAACCTCGCCGGCCCGCTGTCGCGCCTGGTGCTGGAGAAGCTCTGCGAGGACGTCGACCTGTCCGCCACGGCCTTCCCCTACCTGGGCGTACGCAGCGGCAGCGTGGCCGGCATCCCGGCGCGCATCCTGCGGGTGGGCTTCGTCGGCGAGCTGGGCTACGAAGTCCACGTGCCGGCACGCTTCGCCGAGCGCCTGTGGGACGCGTTGATGGAAGCCGGCGCCGAGCACGGCATCCGCCCGTTCGGCGTGGAGACCCAGCGCCTGCTGCGCCTGGAGAAAGGCCACGTGATCATCAGCCAGGACACCGACGGCATGACCCACCCGGCGGAGATCGACATGCAGTGGGCCATCGGCCGCAAGAAGCCGTTCTTCGTCGGCAAGCGCTCCATCGAGATCCTCGAGGCGCAGCCGCTCAAGCGCAAGCTGGTGGGCTTCACCCTGCCCAGGGGCAGCACCCAGCCGCTGGAAGGCCACCTGGTGCTGGACGGCGCCGACATCAGCGGCAACGTCACCTCCTGCGAGTACTCGCAGAGCCTCGGCCTGATCGTCGGCCTGGCCTACGCCGGCGCCCACCAGGCCACCCCGGGGATGCAGATCCCGATCCGCGTGGAGGGCGGCGAGATGGTGCGCGCCACCGTCGTCCAGCTGCCCTTCTACGACCCGCAGAACCTGCGCCAGGAGCTCTGAGCCATGTCCAGCCTGAAAGCCGAAGACTTCATCGAACGCAGCCCGCTGTACCCGCTGCACCGGGGCGCGCGCCTGGCCGCCCTGGGCAGCGCCGCCATAGTCGCCCGCTACGGCGAGCAGGAAGAACACGCGCAGTTGCGCAATTGCGCGCTGATCGACCTGAGCAACCTGCCCCGCGCCGGTTTCCGCGGCGCCGATGCCGCCGCCTACCTGCAAGCCCGCGGCTACGCCCTGCCAGAGGCGCCCAACCGCGCCCTGCGCCAGGCCGACGGCGGCCTGGTGGCGCGCCTGTCACAGACCGAGTACCTGCTGCTGGGCAGCCTCCACGACGGCGGCGCGCGCGTCGCCGGCGAAGAGGCCGCCTGGCAGCTGGACGACAGCGCCAACTACCTGCTGCCGCGCCAGGACAGCCACGCCTGGCTGCAGCTGAGCGGCGAGCACTACGCGGCGGTGATGGCCAAGCTCTGCGGCGTCGACCTGCGCCCGCAGGCCTTCGGCCCCGGCGCGGTGGCGCAGACCTCGGCGGCGCGGATCAACGTCATCGTCATCAACGCCAGCGGCGACGACCTGCCCAACCTGCAGATCCTCTGCGACCGCGCCTCGGTGCAGTACTTCTGGGAAGCGCTGCTCGACGCCATGGCCGAGTTCGACGGCCGCCCGGTGGGCATCGACGCCCTGCTCGACTGACCGGCCGGCGGCGCCCCCGCGAGGGGCGCCGCCGTGGAGGCCCCATGAGTGAAAGCGACTACCGCGTACCGGCCCTGGAACGCGGCCTGAACCTGCTCGGGCTGTTCAACGCCCGCCAGCGCAGCCTGGGCATGAACGAGATGGCCGAGCGCCTGGGGGTGAGCCCCTCGGCGCTCTACCGCATCGTCCAGACGCTGCAGGACATGGGCTACCTGAACCGCCTGGAGCGCAACCAGTACGAGCTGGGCGCGCGGGTGATCTCCGACGGCTTCGCCTACCTGTGCAGCCGCGACATCGTGGAAATCGCCCTGCCCCACCTCAATGCCCTGCGCGACAGCACCTCGCTGTCGTGCCACCTGAGCATCCGCGAGCAGACCGACAGCCTCTACATTTACCGCGCCTTCGCCCCGCAGCGGCTGACGGTGAACATCCCCGTGGGCACCCGCCTGCCCTGCCACGTCACCGCCCTGGGCCGGGTGCTGCTCACCGCCCTGGACGAGGAAGGCCTGGCCCAGCTCTACCAGCAGGTACGCCTGGACGACTACCCGCCACCGGCGCCGCGCACCCTGCTGGAGCTGCAGCACACCATCGCCGAGGACCGCGAACGCGGCTGGGTGCTGCACCGCTCGGACTACTCCACGGCCATCGCCACCGGCATCCGCGACCGCAGCGGCCAGGTGGTCGCCGCCATCAACCTGTCCGGGCCGGAAGCGGTGCTGGAGTCCCCCGGCGCCGAAGGCCGCTACCTGCGGCTGCTGCAGGAAACCGCGACGGCCATTTCCGGCGAGCTGATGCCCTAGGAAAACCGGGCGGCAGGGCGGCGGCGAAGCTCCGGATAACGACTCCCTCCAACGGGCAGGCCGGCTTGCAAATTCCATTAGCGCTAATGTAATTTGCCGCCAACCTCCAGGGAGACCCGTCATGAGCGGAAAGAACGAGCCCGGCCTGGGAGAACTGCTGCGCCATGTGTCGGAGCTGGTGGAGCTGGGCGCCGAGGAACACTACCGGCAGATGGGCCTGGACTACCGGGCGCGCTACACCCCAGTGCTGCGCGCCCTGCGTGCCGGCGCGCAGACGGTCACGGAGATCACCGCGCGCAGCCACCTGACCCAGGGCGCCATCAGCCAGACGGTCGGCCACATGGAGGCCGACGGGGTGATCTTCCGCCAGCGCGGCGAGGATGGCCGCAAGAGCGTCATCCGCCTGACGCCGGCCGGGAAGACGCTGCTGGGCAAGCTGGATTCGCACTGGGCCGCGACCTTCGAGGCCATCGAACAGCTCGAAGAGGAAATCGGCCACCCACTGCGCCGCGTGCTGGAAGACGCGGCCAGGGCACTGCAGCGCCAGGGCTTTTCGCAACGCCTGAGCCACATCAAGCAAAACCTCGCGACGGGAGCCTCCCACGATGAATGACGCCACCACGGAACCGAAGAACTGGTTCGACCAGGGCGGCCAGGCCTACGCGCAGTTCAGGCCGGAGTACCCGCCGGAGCTTGCCGCCTACCTGGCCTCGGTGGCGCCCGACCGGCTTCTCGCGGTCGATGTCGGCTGTGGCAGCGGCCAGTTGACCCGGCACCTTGCCGCGCATTTCGGCGCGGTGCTCGGGTTCGACCCGAGCGCGGACCAGATCGCCCACGCCACGCCACAGGCGAACGTCCACTACGGCTGCGCCCAGGCCGAAGCGCTGCCGCTGGCCGGCCACGGCGCCAGCCTGGTCAGCGCCGCCCAGGCGGCGCACTGGTTCGACCTGCCCAGGTTCTACAGCGAGGTTCGCCGGGTGGCGAAGCCGGGCGCGCTGCTCGCGCTGGTCAGCTACGGCGTGCTGCGCCTGGAGGGCGAGCTGGGGGCGCGCTTCGAACAGTTCTACTGGAACGAGATCGGCCCCTACTGGCCCGCCGAACGCAAGCTGGTGGACAGCGGCTACTCCACCCTCGACTTTCCCTTCGCGGAGCTGGAGGGCCCTTCGATAGCCATCCGGCTGGAATGGAACCTCGACGCGTTCCTCGGCTACGTCTCCACCTGGTCGGCGGTGCGTAGCGCCAGGGACGCCGGGCGGGAAGCGTTGCTCCATCGGTTCGCGGCCGACCTCGCCGAGCGCTGGGGCGACCCCGCCAGCCGGCAGCCGGTGGCCTGGCCCATCAACATGCGGCTCGGGCGGCTGTAAGCGAAATCAGCGCTCGCCTGGCGCGGCCGCCGGGGCGCCGTCGCGGCCACGGGCGGACTCCATGGCCTCCACCAGCTCCCGGGCGCCCGAGCCCCATTTGGTAATGACCTTGACCGCCTGGGTGAAGGGCACGTCGATGGGGTGCACCCGGGGCCCGTCCAGCACGTAGACGGCGCCGGCGAAGGGCGTCGGCACCGAGGGCACGAACACGGTGTAGCGGCCGTCCTCGAAGGCCTCGATGATGAACCCGGGCACCAGCGCCTCCTCGATCTCCACCAGCGCCGGCTTCCAGATGCCGTCGTTCTTCTCGCCCGCCACCTGCAGCGTCAGGTTGCGCAGCAGCTCGTAGCCCGGGATCCTGCCGAACACCGACGTTTCCAGCCGGCCACGGGCCGCCCGCCCCAACCGGGTGCGCACGGCCAGCCCCAGGACGAAGCAGACCACCAGCACCAGCAGGACGGACAGAATCTCCTGGGCCGGCAGGCTCTCCGGCAGCAGCCGGGTGAAGGGCCGCACCAGCTGGCCGGCCGAGCCCATGCCCTTGAGCAGCAGCAGGAGCGCCAGGTAGATCGGCAGGACGACCAGCAGGCCGGCCAGCACGCACCTGCCGATGAAAGCGACGGCGTTTTTCACGGGAGAGTCTCCTTGCAGTGCTGGTCGCGGTCGGTGCCTGGCCCCTATGGGGAGACGACAGGGCCTGCAGACAGCCTAGACGACGGCGGGCCGTTTCTCCGCGGCCGCGCAGAGGGAGGCGCTGCGATGCTCCGTCAGCCGTCGGCCAGCCCCTGCGCGGCGCCGCCCCGGCATGGCCAGAGGCGGCATCGCATCGGCGCAGAAGGCGTTGCGAACGGACTCTGAGCAAGCCTAGGCCAGGGCGCTGGCCGCCCCCTGCCGGCCTTGAGACGGCTTTCGCATAGCCGTTATCGCGGCCGGTTCCAGCGCCTCAACGCAGCGTGCGCGGCGCCGGCGCCTCAGATCCACTGGTCGTTGCGCTTGCGCCGCACCCGCAGCAGGGTGGGCAGGATCAGCCCGACCAGCAGGCCGGCGCCGGCGATGCTGCCGCCATAGGCCATGTAGCGCATCAGCACCTGCTTGTTCTCGTCGCCCAGTTGCGCCTGCGCCGCGCGCAGCTCGGAGCGGACCTTGGTGAGTTCGTCGTCGAGGCCGGCGCGGGCCGCCTGCAGCTCGTCGATGAGTTTCTTGCGCGAGTCCAGGGTTTCCTGCATGCCCTGTACGCGGCGCTTCCAGCTGTCGTCGATGCCCGCCAGTTCGGCGCTCAGCTCGCTCACCTTCTGTTCCAGCTGCGGCAGGCGCTCGGCCTGGCCGGGCTTGTCCTGCAGGTCGCGGCTGGGAATCCAGACGCTGTTGCCACTCTCGGCGCGCACCTGGCTGTAGTCGCCCTGGGTGTTCAGCAGCTCGACCTTCTGCCCCGAGGTCAGGGTGCCGACGATGCGGTAGCCGTCGGTGGGGCCGCTGCGCACGTAGGTCGTCAGGCTGTCGCTCACCCAGCGCGCATTGCCGGCGCCCTCCTCGGCCTGCGCCGCGGCGCAGGCCGCCAGCAGGCCACCCAGCAGGCAGGCGCCCAGGGCGCGGGTGGGAAGGGATACGGAGGCGGGGAAATGACGGGATAGGGACATGGGCAATCTTCACATGGCGATAAACGAACCCCGGCGAGCGGGCGCGGTAAAAAGCCGGCCAGGCAAATGGTCAGGGACGCTACGAACTGGGAAATCAGGGCAGCGCAGTCACCCGGGTGGCGCAGGCCCTGGCCCGCCGCCCGGGTGGGCCGACAGCAGACAGACAGCGCAACGGCACGATGAGTTCACCGGCCACGGCGACAGGGGGATGGGTGGTCGGCCGGGCCGGCCCTCCGCTCGTCGCCTGCTTAGGCGCCGGCGGGTATTCGCGTGTTTGCTGTAAGCACTACCTTCGCGGAGGGCTCGCCATGCGACGGCAGTTCCTTTTCCCGCTTGCCACGCTGATCATCCTGGCCCTGGGAACGGCCGCCTGCAGCAGCCAGGACTGTACCCCCGGGCAGCAGACGGACAGCAAGGACCGCACCAGCCGCCAGCAGATACCCCGGCAGCAGATCGATCCGCGGGTGCAGTCGTTGCCCAGGTATTGAGGGGCGGTTTGGCTGGAGTGTCGGGGGAAGTCCGCTTGCCCTCTCCCCCCGCCCTCTCCCGCAAGCGGGAGAGGGAGCCGTTCGGCATGAGGCGCAATCGTAGAGCCCGCCGGTTACGCCGGAGTTGCCGGCGAACGCGATGATTTCCGCTGGCACGGATAGCCCCATCGCGGACGGAGTCCGCTCCTACGCGGCCCCACCGCTGCACTCCCCTGTAGGAGCGCGCCCTGCGCGCGAAATCGCGGGCAGGGCCCGCTCCTACATCACCGGCTGGCAGCGCTTTTCGTAGGAGCGGACTCCGTCCGCGATTGGCCCCACCGGTGGCGCCCTACGGTTCCTCCTGCGCCCCCGTGGTATCGCGGATCAGCGTCGCCGCCTTCAACTCCGGCCTGGGCTGGCTGCGCAGGGCCTGCACCTGGCCGGCGTCCACCGCTTCGGCCTGGTTGCCCCAGCTGCTGCGGATGAAGTTGACCACCTCGGCCACCTGCTGGTCCGACAGCCGCCAGGCGAAGCCGGGCATGCTGAAGGTGGACGGCGCCGTCGCCGTGGCCGGCAGGGTGTGGCCGTCGAGCACGATGTGGATCAGCGAGGTGGCGTCCGCGCTCTGCAGCACCGGGTTGCCGGCCAGCGCCGGGAACACCCGGGCGTAACCCTTGCCGTCGGTGCGGTGGCAGGCGGCGCAGTTGTCGACGTAGAGCGCGGCGCCGGCCTTGCCGTCGTCGCCCTTCCACAGCGCCTCGGCGACCTGGCGGTCCTCCTGGAACGGCTTGTCGTCCGGGTTCACCGGCGGCAGCGTCTTGAGGTAGCGGGCGATGGCCGTGAGGTCGGCATCGGTCATGTACTGCATGCTGTGCTCCACCACGTCGCCCATGCCGCCGAACACCGCCGTGCGCTCGGTGCGCCCGGTCTTGAGGAAGGCGACGATCTCCGCCTCGCTCCAGCTGCCCAGGCCGTCCTTGTGGTCGCCGCGCAGGTTCTTGGCGATCCAGCCCTCCAGCGGCGCGCTGCCGGCCAGGTAGGCCGGGCCGTCGGCGGCGCTCAGCGCCTTCTCCTGCATGGTCGGCGCCCGTGGCGTATGGCAGGCGCCGCAGTGGCCCAGGCCCTCCACCAGGTAGGCGCCGCGGGCCACGGCCGGGTCGTTGCCGGCGGCCGCGAAGGGCTTCACCTCCGGGGCGAACAGGTTGCGCCAGATCGCCAGCGGCCAGCGCATGCTCAGCGGCCAGGGGATGTCGCTGTCCTTGTTCTCCTGCACCACCGGTGCCACGCCGTGCATGAAGTAGGCGTAGAGCGCGCGCATGTCCTCGTCGCTGACGCGCGCGTAGGACGGGTACGGCATGGCCGGGTACAGGGTGCTGCCACCCTTGCCGATACCCTGGCGCACCGCGCGCTCGAAGTCCTCGTAGCTGTAGTTGCCGATGCCGGTCTTGTCCGGGGTGATGTTGGTCGAGTAAATGGTGCCGATGGGCGTCGCCATCGGCAAGCCGCCGGCGAACGGCTGGCCGCCCTTGGCGGTGTGGCAGGCCACGCAGTCGCCGGCGCGGGCCAGGTATTCGCCCTGCTTCACCTGTGCCGGGTCGGCGGCGTCGGCGGCGTGCAGCGCGGTGCTGGCGGCCAGGGCCAGGGCGGCGATGGGGAATCTCTTCATGCTCCGGCCTCCTATGCCTGCACCAGCGGGCCCGGGTTCTTCAGGTACACCTCGCGGATGGCCCGCGCCGACCAGTAGGTCAGCGCCGCCACCAGCCCGGTGGGGTTGTAGCCCAGGCCCTGGGGGAAGGCCGAGGCGCCGGGCACGAACACGTTGTGCACGTCCCACACCTGCAGGTAGCGGTTCAGCGCGCTGGTCCTGGGGTCGGTGCCCATGATCGCCCCGCCGTTGAGGTGGGTGGTCTGGTACACGGTGGCGTCGAAGTGCTGGCCGAAGTCCTTCATCGGCGCGGTGACCACCTTGGCGCCCATGGCATCGGCGATCTTGCGCATCTGCGCGACCATGAAGCGGTTCATCTTCACGTCGTTGTCCTTCCAGTCGAAGGTCATGCGCAGCAGCGGCTGGCCGTAGGCGTCCTTGTAGACCGGGTCGAGGTCCAGGTAGTTGTCGCGGTAGGACTGGTGCGCGCCGTGGGTGTCCATCGCCAGCATGTGCCGGTAGCTGTCGGCCAGGGCGGCCTTCCAGGCGCTGCCCCACTTGGGCGTGCCCGGCGGCACCTTGGCCCCGGCGATGGGCTTGGTGCCGGCCTGGTTGACCCAGAACGGCGAGCCGCCGACGAAGCCGTGGGGGCCGTGGTCGAAGTTGTCGGCGTTGAAGTCGTCCACCGCCACGCCGTTGCCGCCGGCGCCGATGAAGGGGTTGGTGTGGTGGCTGGCCTTGTCGAAGAAGGCGCTCACCGTGGAGATGTTCTGGAAGGCGAAGTTGCGCCCCACCACGCCCTCGTTCTTCACCGGGTCGTAGGGCTTGCCGATGCCCGAGAGCAGCATCAGGCGTACGTTGTTGAACTGGAAGGCGCCGAGGATCACCAGGTCCGCCGGCTGCTCCACTTCGCGGCCCTGGGCGTCGACGTAGGTCACGCCGGTGGCCAGGTCCTTCTCGGCGTTGAGGTTCACCCGCAGCACGTGGGCGTTGTTGCGCAGCTCGAAGTTCGGCACCTGGCGCAGCGCCGGCAGGATGTTCACGTTGGGCGAGGCCTTGGAGTACATGTAGCAGGCATAGCCGCTGCAGAAGCCGCAGAAGTTGCACGGCCCCATCTGCACGCCGTAGGGGTTGGTGTAGGGCCCGGAGGTGTTGGCCGACGGCAGGTTGTAGGGGTGGTAGCCGACCTCGCGGGCGGCCTTCTCGAACAGCTGCGCGGACACGGTGTTCTTCTGCGCCGGCAGCGGGAAGTCGCTGGAACGGTCGGCGGCGAAGGGGTTGCCGCCCTTGTCGCGGCCCACCACCTGGCCCTTGACCGACCAGGCCGTGCCGGAGGTGCCGAAGACCTTCTCGGCGAAGTCGAAGTACGGCTCCAGCTCGTCGTAGCCGACGCCGAAGTCCTGGATGGTCATGCCCTCGGGGATGAAGGCCTTGCCGTAGCGTTCCTCGTAGTGGCTGCGCAGGCGCAGCTCCACCGGGTCGACGCGGAAATGCACGCCCGACCAGTGCAGCCCCGCCCCGCCAGTGCCGGTGCCGGGCAGGAAGGCGCCGAACTGCCGGTAGGGCACGGCCATGTCGTTCAGGCCGTGGCGCAGGGTCACGGTCTCGCGGGAGATGTCCATGAACAGCTTCTTGCGCGAGTTGTAGGTCAGCTCGTCCATGGTCTGCGGGTAGACGCCGTCGGGGTAGGTGTCGCGGGCCGGGCCGCGCTCCAGGGCCACCACCTGCAGGCCCGCCTCGGTCAGTTCCTTGGCCATGATGGCGCCGGTCCAGCCGAACCCGACGATGACCGCGTCGACTTTCTTCAATACCTGGGCCATCGCCTCAACCTCGCTCGCCGCTGATGGAAACCGGGGGGAAGGGATAGCGCTCGTCGCGCTCCACCCAGTCCATGAAATCGGCGCGGGCGCCGGGGAAGCCGATCAGCTTCCAGCCGGCCAGGCCCTGGTTGCCGCCGTGGAGCGGGTCGCTGAAGAAGCCTTCGCGGGTGTTCAGCCAGAGCATGGCGAAGAAGGTCGCCGCCGGCACCGACTGGAACGCGGCCTTGCCGGCGTCCAGTGTCTCCAGCGCCTGCTGTTGCTGCGCGGCCTCCAGTCCGGCGAAGGGCTTGCCCCACTGCGCCTGGCACCAGGCGTCGGTTTCCTGGATGCCCAGGCGGTAGATTTCCTGCGGGCTGAGCTTGAGCTGGTAGCCCAGCTCCGCCGGAGCGTCCGGGTGGAAGGGCCCCTGCATGTACCAGAGCCCGCCGCTGCCGTAGCGGGTGTTCAGCTGACGGTCGATGAACTCCGGCACGCCGGCGTCCGCCGCCCCCGGCCCCAGCCCGTCGGTGGGGATGAGCACGGCCACGGCGGCCTGGACGAAGGCCCATTCCCGGGCGGTGAAGAAGGTCGGCTGGTAGGCGCGCGCCCCACCCTGCCCCGGCTCGGCGGCGGGTTGCGGGGTGGGCGCGGGCTGGGCCGGCTCGCCGAGCACCACGTTGCCCACCCCGGCGCCGGCCAGGGTGGCCACCGGGATCAGTGTCAGGGACTTGCGCAGGAACTCGCGCCGCGCCGGTTGCGCGGCGCTGGGGTCTTCGTTGGACATGGCTGGGTATCTCCTTTTTCCAACAGGTCGATCAGGTCGTGTAGGTCTTCTCGCCCCTTTTGCGGCCGGTGGTGCTGGGCGCGCGGGGCTGTTGTTCGTGTCGGTAAGCATAGGTGGCTATCGAAAGCTCACCGGCGGATATGTCTACATAGGGCGCATAACGCCTACGGCGTTATCCGCCGAATCGCGGACGGAGTCCGCTCCTACGGTTACAGGGGAGCACGGACGTAGGAGCGGACTTTGTCCGCGATTGGATTCACCGGCCACGCCGGACGTCCCGGTGGCACGGCCGACGGCGGATAACCGCGAACGGTTATCCGCCCTACGCACCCGGGATGACGCCGGATTAACGTCATCACCACCCCAACCTCACCGCAGGAATTTCAGATCGGAAGGCGCATCGATGGCGAGCTTCTGCAGCGTCTCGCCCAGCTTGCCGCTGGCCGGGTCGCGGCGCATGACCACGACCTGGTTGCTCTTCTGGTTGGCCACCAGCAGGAAGCGGCCGCTGGGGTCCAGGCTGAACTCGCGCGGCTCGACGCCTTCCACCGGGCGCCGCTGCAGCTCCTTCAACTGGCCGCTGGCCGGGTCCACCGCGTACACCAGCAGTTCGCTGGCCTTGCCGCGGTTGCTGGCGTAGAGGAAGCGCCCGTCCGGCGACAGGTGCACGGCGGCGGCGGCCTTGTGCGCGGCGTCCTGGCCGGCGGCCATGTCCACCAGTTGCTTGCGCTGCAGCTGGCCGTCGCGCACCTCGAACATGGCGATCTGCCCCGCCATCTCCAGGGTCAGGTAGGCGTAGCGGCCGTCGCGGCTGAACAGCAGGTGGCGCGGGCCGCTGCCCGGCGGCAGGTCCACCGCCGGCGGCTGCGCCGGGCTCAGCGGGTGCTCGCGGTTGGCGGCGTCGTAGCGGTAGACGAAGACCTTGTCCGCCCCCAGGTCCTGCACGTACACATGGCGCCCGTCCACCCCGGACACCACCGAGTGCACGTGGCTGCTGGCCTGGCGCTCGGGGTTGACGCGGGAGGCGCCGTGGCGCTCCTGCTGCACCACCCCGGTCAGTTGGCCCTGCTCGTCGATGCCCAGCACCGCGAGGTTGCCGCCGGGGTCGGGGTGCACCGCGTAGTTGGCCACGAACAGGTGCCTTCCGCCGGCCGCCAGGCTGGAGTGGGTGGGCTCGTCGCCGTGGCTTTCCACCTGGTTCAGCGGGCTCAGCTGGTGGCTGGCCGGGTCGATGGCGAAGGCGCTGACCTTGCCGACCACGTCCCTGCCGCCGGGGCCGTTCTCGTTGACGGCGTACAGGCGCGTCTGGTCGGGGCCCAGGGTCAGCCAGGAGGGGTTCTCGCTGGGCACCACCTGCAGCGGCCTGGCCTGGATCCGGCCATTGGCGCTGTCGAAGCGGTAACGGTAGATGCCCTGGCTGCCGGCACCGGTGTAGGTGCCGACCAGCAGGTCGTAGTACTGGGCGGCGCCGGCCGGGCCGGCGAACAGGCCGGTGCTGGCGCACAGTAGCAGGGTCAGGGCGGCAGGTTTGAACATGGCAGTGTGTCCTTGGCAACGGGGGTCCATCTGGGTGGGACCGGCCTCATGGGGGGTGGTTCAGCCGGATCGACGGGCCCAGGCGCCGGGGTTGACCAGGTTCGCCGGGCGCTCGCCGGCCAGCGCGGCCAGCAGGTTGTCGACCGCGCAGCGGGCCATGGCCTCGCGGGTATCCCCGGTGGCCGAGCCGATGTGCGGCGTCGCCACCAGGTTGTCCAGTTGCAGCAGCGGCGAATCCGCCGGCAGCGGCTCGCGGACGAACACGTCCAGCCCGGCGCCACGGATGCGCCGCTCGCGCAGGGCCCGCAACAGCGCCTCTTCGTCCACCACGCGGCCGCGGGAGATGTTCACCAGGATGGCCGAGGGCTTCATCAGCGCCAGCTCGCGTTCGCCGATCAGCCCCTCCGTTTCAGCGCTCAGCGGCACGCACAGGCAGACGAAGTCGGCCTCGCCCAGCAGCGCCTCCAGCGGCAGGTGGCGCGCGCCGTGGCGGGCCTCCACCTCCGGCCGCGGGCGCCGCGCGCTGTACAGCACGCGCATGCCGAAGCCGGCCTGGGCGCGGCGCGCCAGGGCCTCGCCGATGCGGCCCATGCCGACGATGCCGAGGGTCTTGCCGTGCACGTCGCAGCCGAACTGCGCCGGGCCTATGCCGGCCTGCCAGTGGCCGGCGCGGATCCAGCGGTCCAGCTCGGCCACCCGCCGGGCGCTGGCCAGCAGCAGGGCGAAGCCGGTGTCGGCGGTGGTCTCGGTCAGCACGTCGGGGGTGTTGGTGAGCAGCACGCCGCGGCGGTCCAGCTCGGCGATGTCGTAGTTGTCCACGCCCACCGAGACGCTGGACACCACCTCCAGCTGCGGCGCCAGGTCCAGCAGCCCGGCGTCCAGGCGCAGGCTGGCGCCCAGCAGGCCCCGGGCGCCGGGCAGCGCCGCGCGCAGGCGGGCCAGGCCGTCGGCGGCCGGGTCCTCGACCAGGGTCACGTCGGCGTGGGCCTGCAGGCGCTGCATCAGCGCGTCGGACAGGCGCTTGTAGAGGACGATGCGTTTCTTCATGGTCGTGTCTTCCTAGTGGCCCAGCGCCGGTCGAAGGCGCTCGGCTTTCTGCGAGGGGTTGAGGACGGCGGTCAGGGCCACGGCCGCCAGCAGCGAGCCGCACATGAACAGGTAGGAGGCGCCGGGCCCGCCGGTGGCGCCGTTGAGGTAGCCCACCAGCCAGGAGCCGGAGAACGAGCCCAGCGCGCCCATGCTGTTGATCAGCGCCATGGCGCCGCCGGCGACGTTGCTCGGCAGCACCTCCGGGACGATGGCGAAGAACGGCCCGTAGGGCGCGTACATGCAGGCCCCGGCGAGCACCAGCAGCGCGTAGGAGGCCCAGAAGTGCTGGCTGCCCAGGGCGTAGGAGCCGTAGAAGGCCAGCGCGGCGACCAGCAGCGGCGGCCAGACGAAGCGCTTGCGCTTCTGCAGGCGGTCCGAGGCCCAGGACACCCCGAGCATGGCCAGCACCGCCACCAGGTACGGCAGCGCCGACAGCCAGCCGGCGCTGACGATGTCCAGGCCCGAGGCCTGCTTGAGGATCGACGGCAGCCAGAGCACGAAGCCGTAGACGCCGATGCTCCAGCAGAAGTACTGCAGGCAGAGGATGATCACCTTCGGCGAGCGGAACGCCTCGCGGTAGTTCTTCATCGGCTTGATGCCCTGCTGCTCGGCGGCCAGGGCGCGCTGCAGCGCGGCCTTCTCGGCCTCGTCGAGCCACTTGGCCTGGGCCGGGCGATCATCCACCAGGCGCCACCAGATGAAGGCCCAGAGCACCGCCGGCAGGCCCTCGATGATGAACATCCAGCGCCAGTCGAACCGGCTCACCAGGTAGCCGGAGAGCACCGACATCCAGAGGATGGTCACCGGGTTGCCGAGGATCAGGAAGGTATTGGCCCGCGAGCGTTCGGCGCGGGTGAACCAGTGGCAGAGGTAGATGAGCATGGCCGGCATCACCGCCGCCTCGACCACGCCGAGCAGGAAGCGGATGCCCACCAGCAGGTAGACGTCGCGGACCATGCCGGTCAGCGTGGCCAGGCCGCCCCAGAGGATCAGGCTGGCGAAGATCAGCTTCTTCACGCTGCGCTTCTCGGCGTAGATGGCCCCGGGCACCTGGAAGAAGAAGTAGCCGAGGAAGAACAGCGCGCCCAGCAGCGACGACAGCGCCGGGGTGATGTTCAGGTCCTCGGCCATCCCGGAGGCGGCGGCGAAGCCGTAGTTGGCGCGGTCCAGGTAGGCCAGGCTGTAGGTGACGAAGACGATGGGCATGATGTGCCACCAGCGGCGTGGGGCGAGTCGGTCGATCTGCATGGCGTTTCTCCTGAGCTTGTTGTTCTTGTCGCAACAGGTGCCGGCCGGGCCGGCGGGTTTCGGGGTTCAGGCACGCAGGCGCGCGTCGTGGGCTTCCAGTTCGTGGCGCTGCGGCAGGCCCTCCATGTCGCCGCGCGACTGCACCGCGCGGCTGCCGCACCAGTTGCCGCGGGCCACCGCCTGGCGCAGGTCGCGGCCTTCCAGCAGGGCACTGATCACGCCGACGGCGAAGGCGTCGCCGGCGCCCACGGTGTCCACCACCCGCGCCACCGGCTGCGGCGGCACCACGCCTTCGCGGCCGTCGGCGTCGCGGAAGTAGGCGCCCTCGGCGCCGAGCTTGATGGCCACGCATTCCACGCCCTGCTCAAGGTAGAAGCCGGCGATGGCCTCGGGCGACTGGCGCCCGCTCAGCAGGCGGCCCTCCTCCAGGCCCGGCAGCACCCAGTGGGCCTTGAACGCCAGGGCGTTGACCTCGCGCACCATGGTCGCGCGGTCCGGCCACAGCGAGGGGCGCAGGTTGGGGTCGAAGGAGACGCTGCGGCCGGCGGCGCGCATGGCGTCCAGCAATTGCCGGGAGAGTTCGCGGCAGCTCGCCGACAGCGCCGGCGGGATGCCCGTGGCGTGCAGGTGGCGCGCCCGCAGCAGGCCCGGGCGCAGCAGCGCCGGGGACAGGCGGCTGGCCGCCGAGTTGCGGCGGAAGTACTCCACCCGCGGGTCGCTGCCGTCGTCGCAGCGGGCCTTGAGCTGGAAGCCGGTGGGGTGCTCGGCGTCGATCTCGACGCCGTCGCAGTCCAGCCCCTCGCGGCGCAGGCTGGCGAGCACGAAGCGGCCCAGGGAGTCGTCGCCCACCCGGCTCAGCCAGTTCACCCGCAAGCCCAGGCGCGCCAGGCCGATGGCCACGTTGCTGTCGGCGCCGGCGATGCGCTTGCCGAAGCCCTCCACCTCGGCCAGGTCGCCGCACTGCTCGGCGACGAACATGGCCATGGTCTCGCCGAAGCAGAGCACGTCGTGTTCAGCCATGGCGCACCTCCGGGGCGCGGCCCAGCTGCGCCAGTTGCTCGACCTGCTCGCGGGTCAGGCTGGCCAGGTCGTCGCCGGCCAGCGGGTATTCGATGGCGCGCGGCACCCCGGGGGCGAAGCGCGCCAGCAGCGCCTCCCACTCGTCGAGGTCGGCGGCCTGCGGCGGCACCGCCACCAGGCGCCCGTCCTCGCGGCGGCGCACCGCCTTGCAGTGCACGTAGCGCACCCAGGGCCCGAGCAGGCGCGCCGCCTGCTGCGGCGACTCGCCCTGCCAGTGCCAGTTGCCGATGTCGAAGGTCATGGCCAGCGGCAGGCCCAGCTCGCCGGCGCGGCGGAAGAAGCGCAGCAGCGGCTCGACGCGGCCGCCCTGGGCGGTCTGGTCGTTCTCCACCAGCAGCACCGGCCCCTGCCCGAGCAGGGGGCGCAGGGCTTCGAGGTCGCACTCGTCACGGTAGTGGCCGAGGGAAACCTTCAGCGCCACTGCACCGGCCTCCCCTGCCAGGCGCAGGCGCCCGGCCAGCGCCGGCTCCAGGCGGCCATCGGCGCGCCACAGCTCCAGCGGCGCCGAGTACAGGCTTTCCAGGCCCTGGGCGGCGCTGGCCGCGGCCAGGGCGGCGGCGTCGGGCAGCGCGTCGAAGAGTTCTTCGCGCCATTCGACGCGGCTCGCGCCGGCCTCGGCCAGCAGTTCCAGGTAGGCGGCCTGGCCCCGCTGCCGCACGGCATCGGCGCCGAAGCTGGACAGGCTGATGGATACGGGGTTCGCGTGCATTGTTCTTGTCCTTCTCGTTCAGCCGGGATGAAACCGGTTTCATTTCTAGCCGAAAACCGCTGCGGCCTGGGCCGCAGCGGCTTCAGCCACGTACTGGGGTGGAACCTCGGACGATGAGTTCGGCGCGCAGGTCCAGGCGCCGCGCCGGTTGCGTGACGCCCTGCAGGCGTTCCAGCAGGCACTGGAAGGCCGCTTGGCCGATGCGTTCGGTGGGTTGGGCCAGGGCGGTGATGCCGCCGCCGACCAGGGGGTACCAGTCCAGTTCGTCGAGGGCGACCAGGCCCAGGTCGTCGAACAGGCGCACGCCCATCTGGTGCAGGGGGCGGGTGGCGCACAGGGTGGCCACGCCGTTGCAGGTGAACAGGGCCTGGGGGCCGTGCCCGGCGCTGGCGAGGAAGGCGGCCAGGCGTTCGCGCAGGTCGTCGCCGGTCTCCAGCACCTGGCCGCGCAGGCCGGGCCGGCGGGCGATGGAAGCCTGGAAGGCGACCACCCGCTCCTGCCGCGAACTGGTGCCGTCCAGCGGCTCGCTGACCGCCAGGATGTCGCGGTAGCCGCGGGCCTGCAGGTGGTCCAGGGCCTGCTCCACGGCATCGGCGTTGTCCAGGCCCACCAGGTCCGAGCGCAGCTCTTCCAGCTGGCGGTCCACCAGCACCATGGGCAGCTCGCGCGCCAGGCTGGCCAGCTCGCCGGCGTGGTGGCCGAGGGTGTTCACGATCAGGCCTTCGACGTTGTACGACTGCAGCGCCTGCAGGTGCAGGCGCTCCTGCTCGTCGTCGCGGTCGGTGTTGCACACCACCAGGCTGTAGCCGTGCTGGCGGCAAGCGGTCTCCACGCCATGCATCACGGCGACGGAGTAAGGGTTGCGGATGTCCGCCAGGAGCATGCCCACCAGGCGCGTGCGGCCGCGCTTGAGGCCGCTGGCCATGCGGCTGGGGCGGTAGCCGAGCTGCTCGATCACCGCCTCGATGCGCTGGGCGGTGGCATCGGCGAGCAGCTGCCGGTCGCCGCCGATGTAGCGCGACACCGTGGCCTTGGAGACGCCGGCGGCCCGGGCCACCTCGCTGATGGTGACCCGCCCGCGGGCAGGCGGAAGCATGTCGTTCACCCTGTCGATCCTTTTGTATTCACTTGTGCCGGAGGGCTATGAAACCGGTTTCAATAAATCAGGGATGGAGCATGCCGTCAAGCACCGGCGGACGCAATGGGCCTTCCGCGGATATTCTGCTAGGGTAGGAACCAGGAGATGGCATTCCTCCTTTAACCGCCCCCGTGCTGATGATGCCTGCATGACCCCGGACGACATCCGCCCCCGGAGGAATGGATCATGTCATCAGCCATGCAGCCGCTTTCCGGCACCGCCGCGCTCGATCCGCACGTCGCGGACACCACGACCGGCGACTTCCACAGCATCCTCTTCCCCGGCGCCCGCCGGCCAACCCTGGCCAGCGCGCCGCCACCCTGCTTCAGGGACCTGAACCTCGACCAGGTGGTCGACGCCATCACCGCGGACCGCCACGAGTACGACCTGGAGCCGTTCTTCTACACCCACCTGGACGACCTCGACGCCATCGTCTACCGCCAGGAAGTGATGCACGACCTGCTGGACCCCGGCCTGCTCGCCGACCTCCAGGCCTTCGCCGCCGGCATGCGCGCCGTGCGCCGGCACCTGGTGCCGGAAGAAAAGCTCTACTACGCGCGCCAGCAGCAGCGCAGCTTCGTCGAGGCGGTGCGGGTGTATTGCGACACGCTCACGCAGCTGGCGCGGGCCCTGGCCGCCCGCCCCTTCGCGTCGCGCGGCCTGCGCGGGCTGCTGGCGTACCTGAGGCGCTACCTGGCCGCGGAGCGCTTCGTCGGCCTGGCAGGGGACACCCGCCACCTGCTCGACGGGCTCGGCGCCGTCACCTACTCGATGCTGATCAGGGACAACCAGGTCCGCGTCCAGCGCTACGAGCCGACCGAGGACATCAGCGAGGCCATCGACAGGACCTTCGCGAAATTCCGCCAGGGCGACGTGCGCGACTACCACGCCAAGTTCAACGAATGGCCGGGCATGAACCACGTCGAGGCGGCCGTGCTGGACATGGTGGCGCAGCTCTACCCGGAGGTCTTCGCCGAGCAGGCCGGATTCTGCGAGAAGCACGCGGACTTCATCGACGCGACCGTCCAGGACTTCGACCGTGAGGTGCAGTTCTACCTGGCCTACCTGGCCTACATCCAGCCGCTGGTGGACGCCGGCATGCCCTTCTGCTTCCCCGGCGTGCGCACCGACAGCAAGGCCGTGTTCGCCCGCAACGCCTTCGACCTCGCCCTGGCCGGCCGCCTGGTGCGCAACAGCAACCGCCTGGACGTGGTGTGCAACGACTTCGAGCTGGCCGGGCGCGAGCGCATCCTGGTGGTCTCCGGCCCCAACCAGGGCGGCAAGACCACCTTCGCCCGCCTGGTCGGCCAGTTGCACTACCTGGCCTGCATCGGCTGCCGGGTGCCGGCCGAGGCCGCCGAGCTGTTCCTCTTCGACCGCCTCTACACCCTGTTCGAGAAACAGGAGCGCCCCAGCGACCTGCGCGGCAAGCTGCAGGACGACCTGCTCCGCGCCCGCGGGATACTCGAGGGCGCCAGCGGCCGCAGCCTGATCCTGATCAACGAGATATTCTCCTCGACCACCGCCAGCGACGCCGCCTTCCTCGGCCAGAAGATCCTCGCGCGGATCATCGCCCTGGACGCCCTCTGCGTGTGCGTCACCTTCATCCACGAGCTGACGCAGATGGGCCAGAGCATCGTCAGCATGATGAGCTGCGTCGACCCCGACGACCCGTCCCGGCGCACCTTCAAGGTCCTGCGCAAGCCCGCGGACCGGCTGTCCTACGCCCTCTCCATCGCCCGCAAGCACCGCCTCACCTACGACAGCGTGAAGGAGCGCATCCGGCCATGAAAGCCCACCTCATGTACCCGCAGGCCGACTTCGACCTGGACAAGCCGCCGCCGCTGCACGCCGAGGACCTGGTCCAGGACCTGGCCCTGGACACCCTGTTCGACGCCATGGCCGGCGACGACAAGTACCTCCGCCAGGTCGCCCGCTGCGCGCTGCTGACCGCCTTCGACAGCACCCCGGAGGTGGTCCGCTACCGCCAGGCGGTGCTGCGCGACTGCCTGGCCAACCAGGCTGTGGTGCGCGACCTGTACCGCCTCGCCCTGGACGTGCTGGGGCTGGAGCAGAACATCTACCTGAGCTTCATGACCAAGTACCCCAGCAGCATCATGCACCGCTCGCTGAAGCTGCTGCACCTGCAGATCGACCTGCTCCGGCGCCTGCGGCGGATGGCCGACGAGCAGGCCGGGCACTTCGCCTCGGAGGGCTTCGGCAAGCTGTTCGCCCTGATCCGCGAGGAGATCAGCGACCAGTACTTCGCCGAACTGCAGGACCACTTCGAGCAGCTCAAGCTGCGCAAGGGTTTTCTCGTCAGCGCCCGCCTGGGCCCGCTGAACCGCGGCGTGGCCTACTGCCTGCGGCGCTACCCCAGGCCCCAGGGCTCCTGGCTCAAGCGCCTGCTGGGCAAGAAGCCGGAGAGCTACGTCTACGAGATCGCCGAGCGCGACGAGACCGGCGCCACGGCGCTGTCGGAGCTGCAGGACAGGGGCGCCAACGAGGTGGCCAACGCCCTCGCCCAGGCCGCCGAGCACATCACCGGCTTCTTCGCCATGCTGCGCACCGAGCTGGCGTTCTACATCGGCTGCCTCAACCTGCGCGAGCACCTGAGCGAGCTGCGCGGCGACATCTGCTTCGCCGACGTCAGCCCCGCCGGGCAGTACCGGCAGGCCTTCGAAGGCCTCTACGACATCTGCCTGGCGCTGAACATGCGGCGCGCGGTGGTCGGCAACGACCTGGCCGGCGACGACCGCCAGCTGTTCGTCATCACCGGCGCCAACCAGGGTGGCAAGTCGACCTTCCTGCGCAGCATCGGCATCGCCCAGCTGATGCTGCAGTGCGGCCTGTTCGTGCCGGCGCGGCAGCTGCGCGCCAACCTCTGCGACGGCCTGTACACCCACTACAAGCGCGAGGAGGACGCCAGCATGAAGCGCGGCAAGCTGGACGAGGAACTCGCCCGCATGAGCGACATCGTCGACCACCTGAGCCCACGCTCCATCCTGCTGTGCAACGAATCCTTCGCCGCCACCAACGAGCGCGAGGGCTCGGAAATCGCCCGCCAGGTGGTGCGCGCGCTGGCCGAGGCCGGGGTGAAGACCTTCTTCGTCACCCACCTCCACGACTTCGCCCACAGCCTTTACGAAGCGCCGCCAGCGGGCAGCCTGTTCCTCCGCGCCGAGCGCCGCGACGACGGCGGGCGGACCTTCCGCATCACCGAGGGCGCCCCGCTGGCCACCGCGTTCGGCACCGACCTGTACGCGCAGGTCTTCACCGAGCCCGCGGCCGCCGGCTAGCCGCCGCGGGCCCGCAGCCGGGCCAGCGCGGCGGTGCCCGCGGCCATCAGCACGGCGGCGCAGACGAACGCCAGCACCGGCGAGACGGCGCTCCAGAGCAGGCCGACCGTCGCGCTGGAAACGAACTTGGCGGTGCCGTTCACGGTGCCGAGCGCGCCATAGCTCAGGGCCAGCGTCTGCGGCTGCACCATGTCGGCGGTCACGGTGGACTCCAGGGCCTCCTGCACCGACACGTACAGGCCGGCGACGGTGAACAGCAGCGCCAGCAGCGGCAGGCTGTCCACCCGCAGCCAGAAGGCCAGGGCCGCCAGCAGCGCCGTCAGGGCGCCCAGGGCATAGCCGGCGACCAGCACCGGCAGGGAGCCCAGGCGGTCGGCCAGCGCGCCGACGGGATAGGACGTCAGCACCTGCACCAGGTTGCGCCAGACGTACAGCAGGCCGGCGACCTGCGCCGCCTGGACCACGCCCAGGCTGCCGGCCAGCAACTGCGTGGCGGCGAGGATGAGCAGGCTGTGGCTGAAATCGCCGATGCCGAACAGCCCGACGGCCCCCAGGTAGCGCTTGAAGCGCAGCGGCAGGCCCTTCAGCGTCTGGAAGAACTTCAGCCCGGGGTTCGCCGAGTGCTGCGGGTCCCTGACCAGGGTCAGGAACGCCAGCACGGCCAGCACGCCGGGAATCACGCTCAGCCACAGCACCAGGCGGAACGGCCCGCTGGCATCATCCCAGGGCAGCCGCTGGGCCCAGCCCAGCAGCGCGACGCCCAGCAGGGGCCCGGCCACGGCGCCCAGGGTGTCCATCGCGCGGTGGAAACCGAAGGCCCGGCCGCGGCTCTCGGCCGTCACCGCCTGGACCACGATGGCGTCGCGCAGCGGGCCGCGCAGCCCCTTGCCGAACCAGGAGACCAGCCGCCCGAGGAGGATCAGCGGCCAGCCCAGGGCAAGGGCCAGCAGCACCTGCCCGACCGGCGTCAGCCCGTAGCCGATCACCACCAGCAGCTTGCGATGCCCCAGCTTGTCGGCGATGTAGCCGGAGAACATCTTGGTGTAGGCGGCCAGGGCGTCGGCGATCCCCTCGATGATGCCCAGCGCGGCGGCGGGAATCCCCAGCACCGCGAGGAACCCGGGCAGTATCACGGTGGTGGTCTCGTAGCAGAAATCGCCCAGGGCGCTGGTCACCCCCGCCCCCACCACCGTGCCGTTGAGCCAGGCCGCGCGGCCCGCCTTGCCGGCCGTTTCCGGCGCCTGCTGCTGCGATGGGTGCATCATGCCTCCTCGGTGGCGGAGCACGCGCGCCGGGCCGCCGCTACGCGGCGCGGCGGGTGGCTCGCGGGTTCAGCGGTTCTCGTCCTGTGCCTCGAATACCCGCTGGGCGTAGGTGTCCAGCAGGGCCTCGCACGCCTGCAGGCGCTGCTGCGCCTCGGCCAGCAGCGGTGCGCCGTAGAAGTCCAGCCTGCGGATCTTCTCCAGCCAGTTCTGCAGCTTCTTCAGGTCGACGTCGTTCTCTTCCAGCTCGGCGTAGGTGAAGTGGGAGGCCGCGGTCTCCTTGGCGATCTCCGCCTCGAAGTCGTCGCACTTGTCGAGCAGCTCGCGGTATTCCTCGTCGCGATCGGCCTTGAAGCGCGCGACCACCTTGTCCTCCTGCAACTGGTCCAGGGCGACGGTCTCGAGGATCACCGAATCGCCGCCCATGGCGCCGATCTCGTGCTCCAGCATCTTCAGCTGGCGCACGTGCTCGTCGTTCTTGGGCAGCAGGCAGACGCCGTTCTGCAGGTACACCGCGCCCATGCCCTTGAGCCTGCGCCACAGCGCGATGCGCTTCTTGGCCGGTTCGGAGGGGACCTTGTAGGTGAGCAGGAGCCAGTTCTGGTTCGTCATGCGTGCAACTCTAATGTAACCGTCGTTACATTTTAAAAGAATCAAAACTCATAAGCTTATTGTTGCAGGCAACGCTGGCGATATGAAACAGGGGGCAACGCCGCCACGGAGAGGCCGGGGGCTTTTCCCCGGTGCGGCAAAAGTGCTAGCTTTCGCCGCAGGAGATGGCATTCCTCCTTTAACCGCCCCCGTGCTGATGATGCCTACGTGAACCCTGGACAGGGTGCGTAGGTGTGCGTCCTGTCCTTTTGCAAAAGGACCGGACCGTGACCGCGACACCCCACCCACTCCCCTCCCCGGCATCGCCCGCACCCTCCTCCCACGGGGGCCCGCTGGCATGCTGAAATCCATCCTGGTGATCGTCCTGGGCGGCTCCATCGGCTGCCTGCTGCGCTGGTTCCTCGGCCTGCAGCTCAACGCCCTATTCCCCACCATTCCCCCGGGCACCTGGGCGGCCAACATGATCGGCGGCTACGTCGTCGGCCTGGCCGTGGCCTTCTTCGCCGCCAACCCCACCCTCAGCCCGGAATGGCGCCTGCTGCTGGTCACCGGTTTCTGCGGCGGCCTGACCACCTTCTCGACCTTCTCCGCGGAAACCTTCTCGCTGCTGCAGACCGGGCGCGTGGCCTGGGCGCTGGGGGAAATCGCGGTGCACGTCGTAGGTTCGCTGCTGGCGACGGCCGCGGGCGTTCTAACCTACACATTGCTGGGCGCACGCTGACGGAGGCGTAATCATGAAAGGCTACCTGGTGACCTTCTTCACCCAACAGAGCCGCCGCCACGGCGGCAAGCTGATCACCGACTGGATGGTCGACCTGGCCCGCGGCATGAAGCTCAAGGGCGCCACCCTGGTCCTCGGCGCGGAAGGCTTCGGCCATGCCGGGCGGGTGCACTCCTACCACTTCTTCGAACTGGCCGACCAGCCGGTGGAAATCTGCCTGGCCGTCTCCGAGGAGGAGTGCGAGCGCCTGTTCGAACGCCTGGAAGCCGAGGACCTGGCGCTGTTCTACGTGAAGACGCCCGTGGAAATGGGCACCGTCGGCAAGCGCAAGGCCGACCGCGACACCCCCACCACCTGACGACCACGGAGACCCGCACCATGAGCTTCACCGACCTCCCCGCCGGCAAGGGCATCCCGGACGACCTCTACGCCGTGATCGAGATCCCGGCCAACCACGCGCCGATCAAGTACGAGCTGGACAAGGCCAGCGGCCAGCTGTTCGTCGACCGCTTCCTCAGCACGCCGATGTTCTACCCGGCCAACTACGGCTTCATTCCCTCCACCCTCAGCGAGGACGGCGACCCGCTGGACATCCTCGTCGTCGCCCCCTGCCCGGTCGCGCCCGGCACCGTGCTGCGCTGCCGCCCGCTGGGGGTGATGTACATGACCGACGAGGCCGGGCCGGACGCCAAGATCATCGCCGTACCCCACGACAAGCTCAGCACCCTGTACGCCGGCCTGCACCAGTGCAGCGACCTGAGCGACCTGCTGCTCAAGCAGATCCAGCACTTCTTCGAGAACTACAAGACCCTCGAACCCGGCAAGTGGGTGCGCATGGAACGCTGGGGCAGCCTGGACGACGCGCGCGAGGAAATCCGCAAGTCGGTGGCTGCCTACGAAGCGGCGCACCGGGCCTGAACCCCACAAGACAAGAAAACGCCACGATCAGCCGATCAGGAACCCCCATGCCAGACTACCGCTCGAAAACCTCCACCCACGGCCGCAACATGGCCGGCGCCCGCGCCCTCTGGCGCGCCACCGGGATGAAGGA
>NZ_JAZAQP010000038.1:0-65296 GCF_036231725.1 Pseudomonas sp. JH-2
ACCGTTGGGCAGAACGAGGGGCCATGCAGCCAGCCGGAGGTATCCGTGATCGATTCCGGGCCAACCGGCGAGCGACGTGCTGCCCGAGTGCTCCGAACGGCCCCCTCTCCCTTCAGGGAGAGGGCTGGGGAGAGGGTTGCGGACTTCGACGACACGCCGGCGCTGGGCCTGACTCCGCACCCCCTCCCTAACCCTCCCCCGCAAGCGGGAGAGAGAACCGTTGGGCAGAACGAGGGGCCATGCAGCCAGCCGGAGGTATCCGTGATCGATTCCGGGCCAACCGGCGAGCGACGTGCTGCCCGAGTGCTCCGAACGGCCCCCTCTCCCTTCAGGGAGAGGGCTGGGGAGAGGGTTCCGGACTTCGACGATGCACCGGCGCTGGGCCTGACTCCGCCCCCCCCTCCCTAACCCTCCCCCGCAAGCGGGAGAGGGGACCGTTGGGCAGAACGAGGGGCCATGCAGCCAGCCGGCCGCTCCGTTCGCGAGCAAGCTCGTTCCTACAGATAGCACCCCCGCTTTTCGTAGGAGCGAGCTTGCTCGCGAACCCCCGCCCTACCTCTTTCTGTATACAATCCCCCTCCTTTTTTACCCTTCCCCCGGGCCCCCGCGGCCCGCGCAGGGCGTACACTTGATGCCATCCCTCGTTCTACCCGGAGACCTTCCTTGCTCACCCATCTCGATTCCCAGGGCCGCGCCAACATGGTCGACGTCACCGACAAGGCGGTGACCTCCCGTGAAGCCGTGGCCGAAGCGCGGGTGCGCATGCGCCCGGAGACCCTGCGGCTGATCCAGGACGGCGGCCACCCCAAGGGCGACGTCTTCGCCGTGGCGCGCATCGCCGGCATCCAGGCGGCCAAGCGCACCCACGAGCTGATCCCGCTGTGCCACCCGCTGTTGCTCACCAGCGTCAAGGTCGAGCTGCAGGCCGACGGCGAGGACGCCGTGCGCATCGAGGCGCGCTGCAAGCTGGCCGGGCAGACCGGCGTGGAGATGGAGGCGCTGACCGCCGCCAGCGTCGCCGCGCTGACCATCTATGACATGTGCAAGGCCGTGGACAAGGGCATGACCATCGAGGGCGTGCGCCTGCTGGAGAAGCTCGGCGGCAAGAGCGGCCACTACCGTGCGGAGGATGGGCAATGATCCGTGTGCAATACTTCGCCCGCTACCGCGAGGCCCTCGGCCTGGATGGCGAGCAACTGGGCTGGAGCGAGGCCTTCGCGAAGATCGACGACCTCCGCGGCTACCTGCTGGAGCGCGGCGGCGCCTGGCAGGTGCTGGCCGAGCAGAACCTGATGTGCGCGCGCAACCAGGAGTTGTGCGCCCTCGACGAGCCCCTCGCCGATGGCGACGAGGTGGCTTTCTTCCCCACCGTCACCGGAGGCTGAGGCCATGGCCGTGCGTGTCCAGGAAAGCCCCTTCGACCCCGGCGCCGAGGTCAACGCGCTGCACGCCGCCAACGTCGGCATCGGCGCGGTGGTCGGCTTCGTCGGCTATGTGCGCGACTTCAACGACGGCCGCGAGGTCGGCGGCATGTTCCTCGAACACTACCCGGGCATGACCGAGAAGGCCCTGGAGAAGATCGCCGTCGAGGCCAACGAGCGCTGGCCGCTGCTGCGCCTGGAGATCCTCCACCGCATCGGCCGCCTGGAGCCGGGCCAGCCCATCGTCTTCGTCGGCACCGCCAGCGCCCACCGCCAGGCGGCGTTCGACGCCTGCAACTTCGTCATGGACTACCTCAAGACCCGCGCGCCCTTCTGGAAGAAGGAAGACACCGCCGAGGGCCCGCGCTGGGTGGAAGGCCGCTGCAGCGACCAGGCCGCGGCGCAGCGCTGGGACAAATAGCCGCGCTACCTCTTCCGGGGAATGGGCAGGCCGGCTGCCGAGGCGCAGGCTGGGCGCCGTCCCATCCTTCCCCGGAGGCAGCCATGAGCCACCTGGCCACGCAGGACTTCCAGAGCCTGCAGATCGCCGTGCTGACCGTCAGCGACACCCGTACCCTGCAAACCGACGACTCCGGCCAGACCCTGGCCGACGCCCTGCGCGAGGCCGGCCACGTGCTGGCCGAGCGGCGCCTGGTGGTCGACGACATCCACCAGATCCGCGCGGTGGTCTGCGCCTGGATCGCCGACCCGCGCATCCAGGTCGGGCTGATCACCGGCGGCACCGGCTTCACCGCCCGCGACAACACCCCGCAGGCCGTCGAACCGCTGCTGGAGCGGCGCGTCGAGGGCTTCGGCGAACTCTTCCGCCAGGTCTCCCTGGCCGAGATCGGTACCTCCAGCATCCAGTCGCGGGCCCTGGCCGGCGTCACCAACGGCACCCTGGTCTGCTGCCTGCCCGGCTCGCCAGGCGCCTGCCGCACCGCCTGGCGGGAAATCCTCGCCGCGCAGCTGGACAGCCGCACCCGGCCGTGCAGCTTCGTGCCGCACCTGAAGGCCCCGCCGAAGACCGAGGAGGGCTGCGGTGGCGCCTGTGCCTGCGGCAGCCGTTCATGAGCGGCTGCGGCTGTGACGGCCACGGCCTGAAGCCGGTGGACGAGGCCCTGGCCGAACTGCTGGCGCGCGCCCCGGCGCCGCCGGCGGTGGAGTCCGTGGCCCTGGCCGAGGCCCTGGGCCGTGTGCTGGCCAACGACCTCGAGGCCCCCTGCGACCTGCCGCACTGGAACAACAGCGCCATGGACGGCTACGCCCTGCGCGCCAGCGACGTGCCGGCGGGCGGCGGTAGCCTGGCGCTGGCTGGCTGCATAGCCGCCGGCGAGGCGGGCGACCAGGCGCTGCCGGCGGGTTGCGCCGTGCGCATCTTCACCGGCGCGCCGGTGCCGCCGGGGGCCGACAGCGTGGTGGCCCAGGAAGACTGCCGCATCGAGGGTGACCGCGTGTGGCTGCCGCCGGTGACGGCGGGCAGCCACGTGCGCCGCCGTGGCGAGGAACTGCGCCAGGGCGCGCCGCTGTTGCGCGCCGGGTGCCGCCTGCGGCCCCAGGAGCTGGGCCTGCTGGCCGCCGTGGGCCTGGCCTGGGTGCCGGTGTACCGGCGCCTGCGCGTCTGCCTGCTGAGCAGCGGCGACGAGCTGCGCGAGCCGGGCCAGGCGCTGGCGCCGGGGCAGATCTACAACGCCAACCGCTTCAGCCTCGGCGCCCTGCTGCGCCAGTGGGGCCTGGACGTACAGGAATACGAAGTGCTGGTCGACACCCTGGCCGCCAGCCGCGACGCCCTGGAGCTGGCCGCCGCCGAGTGCGACGTGCTGATCAGCAGCGGCGGCGTCTCGGTGGGCGAGCGCGACCACCTCAAGCAGGCGGTCGGCGCCCTCGGCGAGTTGCACCTGTGGCGCCTGGCGATGCAGCCGGGCAAGCCGCTGGCCTTCGGCAGCGTGGCCGGCAAGCCCTGGCTCGGCCTGCCGGGCAACCCGGCGGCGGCGCTGGTCACCGCCCTGGTGGCGGCGCGGCCCTTCCTGCGCAGGGCCCAGGGGCTGGCCGAGACCGCGGTGACGCCGCTGAACCTGCCGGCGGCCTTCGCCTGGCCGCAGCCGAACAAGCGCCGCCAATACCTGCGGGCGCGCCTGGCCACCGACGCCAGCGGCGCCAGCCGGGTGGAAATCCACCCGCAGCAGGGCTCGGCCATGCTGCTGGCCGCCAGCTGGGCCGACGGCCTGGCGGTGGTGGAGGCGGGGCGTACCCTCGCCGCCGGCGAGCCCGTGGCTTACCTGCCGTTCAGCGAACTGTACAGCTGACGTCAGCCCTGGCCGCCGGCCTCGCCGAGGCGCGGCGGCCGTTCCATGCAAGGGGGAAGCATGCAACTGGTATGTCCGGCGGGCAGCCTGCCCGCCCTCAAGTCGGCGCTGCGCGAAGGCGCCGACGCCATCTACGTGGGATTCCGCGACGACACCAACGCCCGCCACTTCGCCGGGCTGAACCTCGACGACCGGCAACTGCAGGAGGGCCTGCAACTGATCCGTGCGGCCGGCCGGCAGCTCTACCTGGCGGTCAACACCTACCCCGGCGCCGCCGGCTGGCCGCGCTGGCAGCGCGCCGTGGACCACGCCGCCGAGCTGGGCGTGGACGCGCTGATCGCCGCCGACTGCGCGGTGCTCGGCTATGCCGCGCGGCGCCATCCGCAACTCGCCCTGCACCTGTCGGTGCAGGGTTCGGCGACCAACGTCGCGGCGCTGGCCTTCTACCACGAGCGCTACGGCATCCGCCGCGCGGTGCTGCCGCGGGTGCTGTCGCTGGCCCAGGTGCGCCAGGTGGCGGCGAACAGCCCGGTGCCGGTGGAAGTCTTCGCCTTCGGCAGCCTGTGCATCATGGCCGAGGGCCGCTGCCACCTGTCGTCCTACGTCACCGGCGAGTCTCCCAACCTCTGCGGCGTTTGCTCGCCGGCCAAGGCGGTGCGCTGGAGCGAGGAGCCCGAGGGGCTGACCTCGCGCCTGAACGACGTGCTGATCGACCGCTACGCGCCGGGCGAGCCGGCCGGCTACCCGACCCTGTGCAAGGGCCGCTTCGTGGTCGACGGCCAGCGCTTCCACGCCCTGGAAGAGCCCACCAGCCTCAACACCATCGACCTGATCCCGCAGCTGGCGCAGATCGGCGTGGCGGCGGTGAAGATCGAGGGCCGCCAGCGCAGCCCGGCCTACGTCGAGCAGGTCACCCGCGTCTGGCGCCAGGCCCTGGACAGCTGGCGCCGCGCGCCGGAGCGCTACCAGCCGCAGGCGCAGTGGCAGGCCGCGCTGGAGAAACTTTCCGAAGGGCACCAGACCACCCTGGGCGCCTACCATCGTTCCTGGCAGTGAGGTAACGCCTGATGAAACTCAGCCTGGGGCCGGTGCTGTTCTACTGGGACCGCCGGACACTCCTGGACTTCTACGCGCAGATGGCCGAACAGCCGCTGGACGCCATCTATATCGGCGAGACCGTGTGCTCCAAGCGCCGCGCCCTGTCGCTGGACGACTGGCTGGGCCTGGGCCGCGAGCTGGCGCAGCAGAGCGGGGCGGAAATCCTCCTCTCGGGGCTGGCGCTGATCGAGGCGGCCTCCGAGCTGTCGGCGCTGCGCCGGCTGTGCGCCAACGGCGAGCTGCGGGTGGAGGCCAACGACATGGGCGCGGTGCAGATACTGCACGGCCTGGGCGTGGAATTCGTCGGCGGCCCGGCGCTGAACCTGTACAACGGCCACGCCCTGGCCGAGCTGCACGGCTGCGGCCTGCGCCGCTGGGTGCCGCCGGTGGAGTGCTCCGGCGAGCAGGTGCTGGCGGTGCTGGAACAGGCCCGGGAGCTGGGCCTGGCGGGCCTGGAAACCGAGGTGTTCGCCTACGGCCACCTGCCCCTGGCGTACTCCGCGCGCTGCTTCACCGCCCGTGCGGAAAACCGGCCCAAGGACGACTGCCAGTTCTGCTGCCAGAACTACCCGGAGGGAATGTCGATGCTCAGCCAGGAAGGCGCGCCGCTGTTCACCCTCAACGGCATCCAGACGATGTCCGGCGAGCCGGGCAACCTGCTGGCCGACTACGCTTCGCTGTGCGACTGCGGCACCGACATGCTGCGCCTGAGCCCGCGGGCGCAGGGCATGGTGGAGGTCATCCAGGCCTTCGACCAGGTGCGCCGTGGCGCCGCGCCGCCGCTGGCGGTGGAAGGTTGCAACGGCTACTGGCATGGCCGCCCCGGCATGCTGCGCAGCGATGAGGTGAACCTGTGCTGAATCTCGAAACCGGCGCCCTGCGCGCCGCCGAACGCCTGCTGCCGCTGGCCGCGCGGGTGCCTGCGCCGCTGCAGCGGGCGGTGCTGCAACGCGCCGCCAACCGCCTGTTCGCCGCGCCGCTGGCGGCCGGCGACTTCGACCTGCTCGAAGGCCATTGGCTGCGCCTGGAGGTCAGCGACCTGGGCCTGGGCTGGAACCTCACCCGCGGCCGCGACGGCCTGCAACTGGCGGAAGGCCCCGTGCCCAGCGTGACCATCCGCGGCGGCTGGCGTGATTTCCTGTTGCTGGCCGGGCGCCAGGAGGACCCCGACACCCTGTTCTTCCGCCGCCGCCTGGTGATCGAGGGCGACACCGAACTGGGGCTGGCGCTGAAGAACCTGATCGACAGCCTCGACCCCGAGAGCCTCCCGGCCTGGCTGTGGAACGGCCTGCAGCGCGCCGCGCGCAGCGTGCAGGCGCAGCAGGCCTGAGGCGGCGCTCAGGCGCTACTGAGCAGGAGGAACTGCAGTTCCTCGTAGAGCATTTCGAAATCGTCGAGCGAACTGCTTTCGCCGTAGCGTTTGCGCAGCCCGTACTCGGTGAGGGTGAGCGCGTGCGCCGGGATCACCCCATGGCGCGCCAGGCAGCCGCGCACGCAGTGCAGGTGGCAGCCGTCCAGGGCGAGGATCGGCCGGCCGGAGCAGGCCTTCTTCACCAGCGGCGGCACGTCGCCGCCGACGCCGGCGATGCAGGACATCTCGGCCAGGCCGTCACGGTCCAGGCGCAGGGCCAGGTCGTTGGCCAGCTGGGCCAGGTTGGAACAGCCGGAACAGGAATACACGAGGGGCAACTGGGACTTCGGGTGCATGGCGACCTCCGCGCGATGAATGCGCAGTGTCGGGCGGCGGCCAGGCGCGGCGACATGACCTGCGTCAATTCGTGCTGACGGCTACTCCCGTGGAGGTATAAGGGTTTTCTGTAGGCGCGAGCCAGCCGGTGGCGTAGGAGCGGGCCCTGCCCGCGATTCGCGCGCAGGGCGCGCTCCTACAAGGGCGCGGCGTATGGGCAACCTGTCGCGGGGCAACGGCGGATAACGCCGTAGGCGTTATGCGCCCTACGGGATGGCGTAGGGCGAATAACCGTTCGCGGTTATCCGCCGTTGGCCGGTCCGGCGTGGCCGGTGAATCCAATCGCGGACAAGGTCCGCTCCTACGGTTCCAGGGAGGCACATTCGTAGGAGCGGGCCCTGCCCGCGATTCGCGCGCAGGGCGCGCTCCTACAAGGGCACGGCGTGTCGCGGGGGCAACGGCGGATAACGCCGTAGGCGTTATGCGCCCTACGGGATGGCGTAGGGCGAATAACCGTTCGCGGTTATCCGCCGTTGGCCGGTCCGGCGTGGCCGGTGAATCCAATCGCGGACAAGGTCCGCTCCTACGGTTCCAGGGAGGCACATTCGTAGGAGCGGGCCCTGCCCGCGATTCGCGCGCAGGGCGCGCTCCTACAAGGGCGCGGCGTATGGGCAACCTGTCGCGGGGGCAACGGCGGATAACGCCGTAGGCGTTATGCGCCCTACGGGAATGGCGTAGGGCGAATAACCGTTCGCGGTTATCCGCCGTTGGCCGGGCGTGGGGGCGTGCCTCAACCCAGCCGGTTCTCCACCGCCCAGACCGCCGCTTCCACCCGCGAGCGCATGCCCAGCTTGTGCAGCACGCGCTTGACGTGGACCTTCACCGTGCCTTCGGTGATGTCCAGCTTGCGGGCGATCATCTTGTTGCTGAAGCCCTGGGCCAGCTGGCGCAGGATCTGCCGCTCGCGGTCGGTCAGGTCCTCCAGGCGCTTGGGCTGCTCGTCGCCGCCGCGCAGGGCCTGGGCCAGCACCTGGGCCAGCTGCGGGCTGATGCTGAGCTGGCCGGTGGCGGCCTGGCGGATGTGCTCCAGCAGGCGCTCGGGCTCCATGTCCTTGAGCAGGTAGCCGTCGGCGCCGGCGCGCAGCACGCTGATCACGTCGCCGCGGTCGTCGGACACGGTGAACACCACGATGCGCGCGTCCACCCCCCGCTCGCGCAGGGCGCGCAGGGTTTCCAGGCCGTTCATGCCCTTCATGTTCAGGTCCAGCAGGATCATGTCCGGGTCCAGCTCGGCGGCCAGCTGCAGGGCTTCCTCGCCGCTGCCGGCCTCGCCGACCACGCACAGGTCGTCCTCGAACTCCAGCAGCTGGATCACCCCGCGGCGCATCATCGGGTGGTCGTCCACCAGCAGGATGCGGGCTCGATCGTCGGTGGGGCTGGCGGTCATGGGGCGGACTCCTCGCGCTGGCGGTGGGACAGGGGTTGCGGCTGGAAGCTCAGGCTGACGCAGGTGCCGCGCGGCTCGCGCGGGGCGATGCGCAGTTCGGCGCCGAGGGTCTGGCTGCGCTCGCGCATGATACTAAGCCCGTAGTGGCCGCTGCGGTTCTGCGTTGGGTCAAGGCCCACGCCGTCGTCCTCGATGCTGACCAGCACCTGGCCGTCGTCGCGCTCGGCCAGCACCACCCGCGCGCAGTCGGCATGGGCGTGACGGACCACGTTGGACAGCGCCTCGCGGACGATCTGCAGCAGGTGGATCTCATCGTTGGGGTTGAGCGGGATGTGCGCCAGGCGGTTGTCCAGCTCGATGGTCAGTTCGCCACGCTCGGCGAACTCGCTCACCGTGTCCTCCAGCGCCACCGCCAGGCTGGAGCGCTCCAGGCTGAGGCGGAAGGTGGTGAGCAGCTCGCGCAACTGGCGGTAGGCGCTGTTGAGGCCCTCGCGCAGCTCGTCCAGTGTCTCGTCGATCTTCTGCGCCGGCGCCTCGCGCTTGAGCAGGGTGCCCAGGCGGCTGACCTGGATCTTCAGGTAGGACAGCGACTGCGCCAGCGAGTCGTGCAGCTCGCGGGCGATGGTGCTGCGCTCGGCGAACAGCGCCAGGCGGCTTTCCTGTTCCTGCTGCAGGGCCAGGGCGAAGGTCCGCGCGATGTTGTCGCAGAAGGCCTCGATGCACTGCGCCTGCCAGTCTTCCAGGCGCCCGGTGGTTTCCACGAACAGCTCGCCGAAGCGGTGCTCGCCGCTGGCCAGGGGGAACATCAGCAGCGGTTGCAGGCCGCCGCCCTGGCCGCAGGTGTCGGCCCGCGTGCGGCAGGTGCCGCAGTCGCCCTGCAGGCAGAAGTCGGCGATGGCGCCGCTGGCGGTCAGCGAGTTGTAGGCGCGCTCGACGCCGTCCTTGTTCAGGCAGAGGGTCACCTTGCCGGCCTGCAGCACCTGCTCCAGCTGCCCCAGCAGCGGCCGCAGGCTGCGTTCGTCGTACGGGTCCTGGCCGAGGCGGCGGGCGCTGGCGTAGAGCAGCTCCAGGCGCTGATGGCTGTGGGAGAGGGCGCGGGTCTTGTCCGCCACCCGCGCCTCCAGCTCGCCGTAGATGCCCTGCAGTTCCTCGGCCATCTGGTTGAAGCGTTCGCCCAGCTGGCTCAGCTCGTCCTCGCCGCTGTAGCTGACGCGCGCTTCCAGCTGGCCGCGGCCCAGGCGGCGGGCGGTCTGCGTCAGCTCGCGCAGGGGGCCGACCACGTGGTAGCTGAGGTCGTAGAGGCTGACGAACACCACCAGCAGGCTGAGGAATAGGCACAGGCCCTGCACCGTGCTGAGCATCTGCGAGCGCTGCTCGGCATTGCGCTGCAGGGTGCCGACGAAGGCGTCGATGTGCCCGACCAGGGTGTCCAGGGTCGCCACGGCCGGGGTCTGGGCGACGTCCAGGCCGGCCAGTTCCTGGCGCAGCAACTGGTGCTGGTGGCGCAGCGGGTCGTCGCTGTCGGCGCGTTGCAGCAGGCGCCCGATCTCGCTGCTTTCCAGGCGTTCGCCGAGGGTGCGGCGCAGCGCCTGGCGGCCTTCGGCCGACGGCTCCAGGGCCATGCGGTAGCTGAGCATGCGCAGCGAGCCGGCCTGGTTGATCACCGCCGCGTCCTGGTGCGAGTAGTCGGCGAACAGCAGGGCGCTGAACATGCCCGCCAGGGCCAGGGAGACCAGCAGGGTGAGGTAGCAGCCGAAGCGCAGGACGATGGACCGGCGCAGGGTCTGGCGGCCGGCGGGGGCCGTACCTCCAAAGAGCCGGTCGGCTGGTTCAGGTGTCGAGCGCGTACCTGTTTCCATTAAAAATGCCTTTGAAATCAAGGTGATGTGCGTATTTTTCAGCGATACCCCCTTGGAGGTAGCGGCGCACATCTGCCCATGAAACGCCCTCGGGGCCATTGATCGCGATCAACGGAAGCGAAATGGGCTCTGCCTAACGTGCGGCCAACGGCATCGGCAAATGAGTGGTGGCCATGGCTTCGCATCGACAGAAACAGTACTCCGTACTCGGCATGAGCACACTGGCGTTCGCCGTGAATTTCGCGGTCTGGACGATGTTCTCGATCATCGGTATCCGCATCAAGGCGGAGCTGGGCCTGTCCGAGGCGCAGTTCGGCCTGCTGGTGGCGCTGCCGATCCTCACCGGTTCGCTGGTGCGCCTGCCCCTGGGGCTGATCACCGACCGCTTCGGCGGGCGTATCGTGTTCTTCATCCACATGCTGCTGGTGGCCATCCCCATCTACGGCCTGGCCTTCGCCGACCAGTACTGGCAGTACCTGGTGCTGGGCCTGTTCGTCGGCCTGGCCGGCGGCTCCTTCGCGGTGGGCATCGCCTACACCTCGGCCTGGTTCGAGAAGGAGCGCCAGGGCACCGCCATGGGCATCTTCGGCGCCGGCAACGCGGGCGCCGCCATCACCAACCTGGTGGCGCCGCTGATCGTGGTCGCCTTCGGCTGGCGCATGGTGCCGCAGGTGTACTCGGTGGCCATGCTGGTGACCGCGGTGCTGTTCTGGTGCTGCACCTGGAACGACCCGGCCCACGCCAGGGGCGGCGACGCCGACCCCGCCCGCGCGCGGCCGAGCCTGGCCCAGCAGCTGGCGCCGCTGGCCGAGCTGCGGGTGTGGCGCTTCGGCCTGTACTACTTCTTCGTCTTCGGCGGCTTCGTCGCCCTGGCCCTGTGGCTGCCCAAGTACTACATCGCCGAGTACGGCCTGGACCTGAAGACCGCGTCCTTCATCACCATGCTGTTCACCCTGCCGTCGGGCCTGATCCGCGCCCTGGGCGGCTGGTTCAGCGACAGCTACGGCGCCCGCGCGGTGAACTGGGGCGTGTTCTGGGTGTGCCTGGTGTGCCTGTTCTTCCTCTCCTACCCGCAGACCACCATGACCGTCCACGGCATCAACGGCGACCTGAGCCTGGGCATCGGCCTGAACGTCTGGCTGTTCACCTTCCTGGTGTTCGTGGTGGGCATCGCCCAGGGCTTCGGCAAGGCCAGCGTGTACCGCATCATCCACGACTACTACCCGCAGAACATGGGCACCGTCGGCGGCATGGTCGGTGTCATCGGCGGCCTCGGCGGCTTCTGCCTGCCCATCCTGTTCGGCTACGCCGCCGACCACATCGGCGTGCGTTCCTCCTGCTTCATGCTGCTGTTCGGCCTGACCATCGTCTGCATGGTCTGGATGCACTACGCGATCAAGCAGCAGCGCCGCCTCGACGGCCAGGCCCAGACGGCCGACGTCGACCTTTCCCCTCTGACTTCCAGCCAATCCTGACGGAGTGCCGACATGGGCATGATCGCCAATTCCCAACTCAAAGCCGCGCGGGGGCCCTTGCTGGTCGACTGGCGCCCCGAGGACTCGCAGTTCTGGGCGCAGTCCGGCAAGCGCATCGCCACGCGCAACCTGTGGATTTCCATCCCCGCGCTGCTGCTGGCCTTCTCCGTGTGGATGATCTGGAGCACCGTCACCGTGCGCCTGAACGCCGTGGGCTTCGCCTTCAGCAACGACCAGTTGTTCCTGCTGGCCGCGCTGCCGTCGATCTCCGGCGCCACCCTGCGGGTGTTCTACTCCTTCATGGTGCCGGTGTTCGGCGGCCGCCGCTGGACCGCGCTGTCCACCGCCTCGCTGCTGATCCCGTGCATCTGGCTGGGCTTCGCCGTGCAGGATGCGCAGACGCCCTACTGGGTGTTCGCGACCATCGCGCTGCTGTGCGGCTTCGGTGGCGGCAACTTCGCCTCCAGCATGTCCAACATCAGCTTCTTCTATCCCAAGAGCCAGCAGGGCACGGCCCTGGGCCTGAACGCCGGGCTGGGCAACCTGGGCGTCTCGGTGATGCAGTTCGCCGTGCCCCTGGCGGTGGCCGGCGGGCTGTTCGGCAGCTTCGGCGGCGAGCCGCAGCCGCTCTCCGACGGCGGCCGCCTGTGGCTGCAGAACGCCGGCTGGATCTGGGTGCCGTTCATCGCCGTGGTGGCCATCGCCGCCTGGTTCGGGATGAACGACATCGCCGACGCCAAGGCCTCGTTCCGCGAGCAGTCGGTGATCTTCAAGCGCAAGCACAACTGGCTGATGTGCTGGCTGTACGTGGCCACCTTCGGCAGCTTCATCGGCTTCTCGGCCGGCTTCGCCATGCTCAGCAAGACCCAGTTCCCGGACATCAACCCGCTGCAGTACGCCTTCCTCGGCCCGCTGGTGGGCGCCCTGAGCCGGCCCCTGGGCGGCTGGCTGGCGGACAAGTTCGGCGGCGCGCGCATCACCCTGTGGAACTACGCGGCGATGATCGCCGGGGTGTTCGCGGTGATCGCCTTCCTGCCCGGCGAGGGCGGCGCGGGCAGCTTCTTCGGCTTCCTCGGCGCCTTCATCGGCCTGTTCTTCTTCGCCGGCATCGGCAACGGCTCCACCTTCCGCATGATCCCGGTGATCTTCCGCAACGAGTGGGCCGCGCGCTTCAAGCGCGGTGGCTACAGCGAGGCCGAGGCGGCCAGGGGCGCGAGCATGGAGTCGGCCGCGGTGATCGGCTTCTCTGCCGCCATCGGCGCCTTCGGCGGCTTCTTCATCCCCAAGGCCTTCGGCACCTCGCTGCACATGACCGGCAGCGCCGAGGGCGCCCTCTACGTCTTCGTCGCCTACTACCTCAGCTGCATAGTCGCGACCTGGTGGTGGTATGCGCGCAAGGGCGCCGAGAGCCCTTGTTGAGACCCGTTTCGCGAGCCTGATTAGCGTTTGAACGCCCGGCGTAGACCGGGTGAGGAGATACAGATGAGTTACCTGCTCGACCGCCTGCAGTTCTTCAAGAAGAAACAGGGCGAATTCGCCGACGGCCATGGCGAGGTCTCCAACGAGAGCCGCGCCTGGGAGAACGGCTACCGCCAGCGCTGGCAGCACGACAAGATCGTGCGTTCCACCCACGGGGTGAACTGCACCGGCTCCTGCTCCTGGAAGATCTACGTGAAGAACGGCCTGATCACCTGGGAGACCCAGCAGACCGACTACCCGCGCACCCGCCCGGACCTGCCCAACCACGAGCCGCGCGGCTGCCCGCGCGGGGCCAGCTACTCCTGGTACATCTACAGCGCCAACCGCCTGAAGTACCCCAAGGTGCGCAAGCCGCTGCTCAAGCTGTGGCGCGAGGCGCGCGCCGCGCACAAGGACGCGGTGGACGCCTGGGCCAGCATCGTCGAGGACGCGCAGAAGGCGAAGAGCTACAAGAGCGAGCGCGGCCTGGGCGGCTTCGTGCGTTCCAGCTGGGACGAGGTCACCGAGATCATCGCCGCGGCCAACGTCTACACGGTGAAGACCTACGGCCCCGACCGCGTCATCGGCTTCTCGCCGATCCCGGCCATGTCCATGGTCAGCTACGCCGCCGGCGCCCGCTACCTATCGCTGATCGGCGGGGTGTGCCTGTCCTTCTACGACTGGTACTGCGACCTTCCTCCCGCGTCGCCACAAATATGGGGCGAGCAGACCGACGTGCCGGAGTCGGCCGACTGGTACAACTCCAGCTACATCATCGCCTGGGGCTCCAACGTCCCGCAGACGCGCACCCCGGATGCGCACTTCTTCACCGAGGTGCGCTACAAGGGCACCAAGACCGTGGCCGTCACCCCGGACTACTCCGAGGTGGCCAAGCTCACCGACCTCTGGCTCAACCCCAAGCAGGGCACCGACGCCGCCCTGGGCATGGCCTTCGGCCACGTCATCCTCAGGGAATTCCACCTCGACAAGCCGCGCGCCTACTTCGTCGACTACTGCCGGCAGTACACCGACATGCCCATGCTGGTGCTGCTGGAGCCGCACGGCGAGGGCGCCTTCAAGCCGACCCGCTACCTGCGCGCCGCCGACCTCGATGGCCGGCTGGGCCAGGACAACAATCCCGAGTGGAAGACCATCGCCTTCGATGAAAGCAGCGGCCAACTGGTCTCGCCCACCGGCTCCATCGGCTACCGCTGGGGCGAGTCGGGCAAGTGGAACATCGAGGAGAAGGAAGGCGGCGAGGGCCGCGAGACGCGCCTGAGCCTGAGCCTGATCGACGGGCCGGAGCACGCCTGCGAGGTGGGCTTCCCGTACTTCGCCGGCCAACTGCACCCGCACTTCAAGGGCGTGGACAACGACGAGGTGCTGCTGCGCCGCGTGCCCTTCCGCGACATCCAGGGCGCCGACGGCAAGACCCTGCGCGTGGCCACCGTCTACGACCTGCAGATGGCCAACTACAGCGTCGACCGCGGCCTGGGCGGGGCCAACGTGGCCCGCGGCTTCGACGACGCCGACACCCCCTACACCCCGGCCTGGCAGGAACGCATCACCGGCGTGCCGGCCGCCCGCGCCATCCAGGTGGCCCGCGAGTTCGCCGACAGCGCCGACAAGACCCACGGCAAGGCCATGGTGATCATCGGCGCGGCGATGAACCACTGGTACCACATGGACATGAACTACCGCGCGGTCATCAACATGCTGATGATGTGCGGCTGCATCGGCCAGAGCGGCGGCGGCTGGGCCCACTACGTCGGCCAGGAGAAGCTGCGCCCGCAGACCGGCTGGGTGCCCCTGGCCTTCGGCACCGACTGGAGCCGCCCGCCGCGGCAGATGAACGGCACCAGCTTCTTCTACCTGCACAGCTCGCAGTGGCGGCATGAAAAGCTGTCGATGCACGAGGTGCTCTCGCCCCTGGCCGACAGCAAGCAGTTCCCCGAGCACGCCGTGGACTACAACATCCGCGCCGAGCGCATGGGCTGGCTGCCCTCCGCGCCGCAGCTGGACCGCAACCCGCTGCGCATCGCCGCCGACGCCGAGAAGGCCGGGCTGCCGGTGCAGGACTACGTGGTGCGCGAGCTCAAGGCCGGCACCCTGCGCTTCGCCAGCGAGAAGCCGGACGATGCGCAGAACTTCCCGCGCAACCTGTTCGTCTGGCGCTCCAACCTGCTGGGCAGCTCGGGCAAGGGCCACGAGTACATGCTCAAGTACCTGCTGGGCGCCAAGAACGGCGTGATGAACGAGGACCTGGGCAAGGCCGGCGGCCCGCGCCCCACCGAGGTGGACTGGGTGGAGCAGGGCGCCGAGGGCAAGCTCGACCTGGTCACCACCCTGGACTTCCGCATGTCCTCCACCTGCATGTACTCGGACATCGTCCTGCCCACCGCCACCTGGTACGAGAAGGACGACCTCAACACCTCCGACATGCACCCCTTCATCCACCCGCTGTCGGCCGCCACCGACCCGGCCTGGGAAGCGAAAAGCGACTGGGAGATCTACAAGGCCATCGCCAAGAAGTTTTCCGAAGTCTCGGTCGGCCACCTGGGCGTGGAGAAGGACCTGGTCACCGTACCGCTGCTGCACGACACCGCCAACGAACTGGCCCAGCCCTTCGGCGGCACTGACTGGAAGAAAGGCGAGTGCGAGCCGCTGCCGGGGCGCACCATGCCCACCCTGCACCTGGTGGAGCGCGACTACCCCAACACCTACAGGAAGTTCACCTCCCTCGGCCCGCTGCTGGACAAGCTGGGCAACGGTGGCAAGGGCATCGGCTGGAACACCGAGAAGGAAGTGAAGCTGATCGGCGAGCTCAACCACCGTGTGCTGGAGCCGGGCGTCAGCCAGGGCCGGCCGCGCATCGAGAGCGCCATCGACGCCGCCGAGGTGATCCTCGCCCTGGCCCCGGAAACCAACGGCCAGGTGGCGGTCAAGGCGTGGAACGCGCTGTCGAAGTTCACCGGCCGCGAGCACGCGCACCTGGCGCTGCCCAAGGAAGAGGAGAAGATCCGCTTCCGCGACATCCAGGCGCAGCCGCGCAAGATCATTTCCAGCCCCACCTGGTCGGGCCTGGAAGACGAGCACGTGAGCTACAACGCCTGCTACACCAACGTCCACGAGCTGATCCCGTGGCGCACCATCACCGGCCGCCAGCAGTTCTACCAGGACCATCCGTGGATGCAGGCCTTCGGCGAGGGCTTCGTCAGCTACCGGCCGCCGGTCAACACCCGCAGCACTGACAAGCTGTTCAACAAGAAGCCCAACGGCAACACCGAGATCACCCTGAACTGGATCACCCCGCACCAGAAGTGGGGCATCCACTCCACCTACAGCGACAACCTGCTGATGCTCACCCTGTCCCGTGGCGGGCCGATCATCTGGCTCAGCGAGCATGACGCCAAGCGCGCCGGCATCGAGGACAACGACTGGGTGGAAGTCTTCAACGCCAACGGCGCCGCCACCTGCCGCGCGGTGGTCAGCCAGCGGGTGAAGGACGGCATGGTGCTGATGTACCACGCCCAGGAACGCATCGTGAACGTGCCCGGCAGCGAGACCACCAAGACCCGCGGCGGCCACCACAACTCGGTGACCCGCGTGGTGCTCAAGCCCACCCACATGATCGGCGGCTACGCCCAGCAGGCCTGGGGCTTCAACTACTACGGCACCGTGGGCTGCAACCGCGACGAGTTCGTGGTGGTGCGCAAGATGAACAAGGTCGACTGGCTCGACGAGCCGGAACACGGTGGCCTGGGCGGCGACGCCCTGCCGCAGCCGCTGCCCCGGGACATTTGAGGAGAGACGCCATGAAAATTCGTTCGCAAGTCGGCATGGTGCTGAACCTCGACAAATGCATCGGCTGCCACACCTGCTCCATCACCTGCAAGAACGTCTGGACCAGCCGCGAAGGCATGGAATACGCCTGGTTCAACAACGTCGAGACCAAGCCCGGCATCGGCTACCCGAAGGAGTGGGAGAACCAGCAGAAGTGGAAGGGCGGCTGGGTGCGCAACGCCGACGGCTCCATCGTCCCGCGCATCGGCGGCAAGTTCCGGGTGCTGGCGAACATCTTCGCCAACCCCGACCTGCCGGAGATCGACGACTACTACGAACCCTTCGACTTCGACTACCAGCACCTGCACACCGCGCCCAAGGCGCAGCACCAGCCGGTGGCGCGGCCGCGCTCGCTGATCAGCGGGCAGCGCATGCAGAAGATCGAGTGGGGCCCGAACTGGGAGGAAATCCTCGGCACCGAATTCGCCAAGCGCCGCCACGACAAGAACTTCGACCAGGTCCAGGCGGACATCTACGGCGAGTACGAAAACACCTTCATGATGTACCTGCCGCGCCTGTGCGAGCACTGCCTGAACCCGGCGTGCGTGGCTTCGTGCCCGAGTGGCGCGATCTACAAGCGCGAGGAGGACGGCATCGTCCTGATCGACCAGGACAAGTGCCGCGGCTGGCGCATGTGCATCAGCGGCTGCCCGTACAAGAAGATCTACTTCAACTGGAAGAGCGGCAAGTCCGAGAAGTGCATCTTCTGCTACCCGCGCATCGAGGCCGGCCAGCCGACCGTGTGCTCGGAAACCTGCGTGGGCCGCATCCGCTACCTGGGCGTGCTGCTCTACGACGCCGACCGCATCCATGAAGTGGCCAGCTGCGCCGACGAGCGCGAGCTGTACCAGAAGCAGCTGGAGATCTTCCTCGACCCCTTCGACCCGAAGATCATCGCCCAGGCCCGCAAGGACGGGGTGCCGGACAGCGTCATCGAGGCCGCGCAGAAGTCGCCGGTGTACAAGCTGGCCATGGACTGGCAGCTGGCCCTGCCGCTGCACCCGGAATACCGCACCCTGCCCATGGTCTGGTACGTGCCGCCGCTGTCGCCGATCCAGAACGCCGCCGCCGAGGGCCATATCGGCAGCGACGGGGTGATCCCGGACGTCGAGTCCCTGCGCATTCCCGTGCAGTACCTGGCCAACCTGCTCACCGCCGGCGACACCGCCCCGGTGCTGCGCGCCCTCAAGCGCCTGCTGGCGATGCGCGCCTACAAGCGCGCCGAGCACGTGGAAGGCCGGCAGGACCTGGAGGTGCTGGCCAAGGTCGGGCTCTCGGTGCAGCAGGTGGAAGAGATGTACCGCTACCTGGCCATCGCCAACTACGAGGACCGCTTCGTCATCCCCACCGCGCACCGCGAGGAGGCGCTCTCCGACGCCTTCGCCGAGCGCAGCGGCTGCGGCTTCAGCTTCGGCAGCGGCTGCTCGGGCAACTCCGGCGTGAACCTGTTCGGCGGCAAGCCGGTGGACCGCCGCGACGTCATCCAGACCGTACAGATCCAGGAGTGACGACCATGGACAGCCATAGCCAACTGCTCAAGCTCTGCGCACTGCTGCTGGACTACCCGCGGCCGGAAGTGCGCGAGGAAAACCTGGCGCTGCACGCGCTGATCCGCACCTGCGACCTGCCCGAGGCGCAGCGCGACGGCCTCGCCGCGCTGCTCAACGAACTCTGCCAGGGCGACCTGCTGGACGTGCAGGCGTGCTACGACGGCCTGTTCGAACGCGGCCGCTCGGTCTCGCTGCTGCTCTTCGAGCATGTCCACGGCGAGTCCCGCGACCGCGGCCAGGCCATGGTCGACCTGCTGCACCGCTACAACGCCGCGGGCCTGGCCATCCACGTCAACGAGCTGCCGGACTACCTGCCGCTGTACCTGGAGTTCCTCGCCCTGCAGGACGCGCCGGCGGCCCGCGCCGGCCTGGCCGAGGTGGCGCACATCCTCGCCCTGCTGGCGGCGCGCCTGGACGAGCGCGGCAGCGCCTACGCCGCGGTGTTCCACGGCCTGCTGGAACTCTCCGGCGAGCGCCCGGACCTGGCCGCGCTGCACCGCGACTGCGAGCAGGAGGCTCGCGACGACAGCCTGGAGGCGCTGGACAAGGCCTGGGAGGAAACCCAGGTGAGCTTCAGTGAGCCCGCCGCCGGCTGCCCGTCGAACCCGCGGCAGCCCTCCAGCGCCCTCGAACAACCCCTGCAATGGGTCGCCCAGCCGGTGCCGCCGCGCCGGGTGGCCAGCCAAGGAGCCTGATCATGTCGTTGAATACCCTGCTGTTCGGGGTCTACCCCTACGTCGCCCTGCTCATCTGCCTGGTGGGCAGCTGGGCGCGCTTCGACCTCTCGCAATACACCTGGAAGGCCGGCTCCAGCCAGATGCTGAGCAAGAAGGGCATGCGCGTGTACAGCAACCTATTCCACGTGGGCGTGCTGTTCATCCTCGCCGGCCACTTCGTCGGCCTGCTGACCCCCCACGCCGTCTACGAGCACTTCATCAGCACCGAGCACAAGCAACTGCTGGCGATGGTCTCCGGCGGCTTCTTCGGCGTGCTCTGCTTCATCGGCCTGACCGGGCTGATCCTGCGCCGCCTGACCGACGCGCGGGTGCGCGCCACCGGCAACGCCTCGGACCTGATGATCCTGCTGGTGCTCTACGCCCAGCTGATCCTCGGCCTTTCCACCATAGTCGCCTCCACCCACCACCTGGACGGCTCGGTGATGGTCATGCTGGCCGACTGGGCGCAGTCCGTCGTCACCCTGCAGCCGCTGGCCGCGGCCGAGGCCATCGCCCCGGTGTCGCTGGTCTACAAGCTGCACGTGATGCTCGGCCTGACGCTGTTCGTGCTGTTCCCCTTCACCCGCCTGGTGCACATCGTCAGCGCCCCGGTGTGGTACCTGGGCCGCCGCTACCAGGTGGTCCGCCAGAAGCGCCGCGTGGCCTGAACCACCACGCAAACCCTTAGGGCGGATGGCCGTTCGCGGTCATCCGCCGCCCCCGAAGGTGATCCAGATGAGTTGCTCCCACTACGAGAACCGTGTCGAACACGTCGAGCTGCCGAAGCTCGCGGTCAACGGCGTCGCCATCGACGAAAGCGAACTGGCCCGCGAACTCCAGTACCACCCTGCCACCAGCCACGCCGAAGCGCTGCAGGGCGCCTGCCGCGCTCTGGTGGTGCGCCAGCTGCTGCTGCAGCGCGCCGACGCGCTGGGCCTGAGCGCCGAGGCGGAGGAGGGCGAGGCGCCCGAGGAAGCCCGCATCCGCGCCCTGGTCGACCGTGAGGTCGGCACACCCGAGGCCGACGAAGCCAGCTGCCGGCAATGGTACGAGGCCAACCCCGGCCGCCTGACCAGCCCCTGGCGCATGAGCCTGCGCCACGTCCTGCTGGCCTGCGCCCCGGACGACCTGGAAGGCCGCGCCAGGGCCCGCGAACAGGCGCTGGCGCTGCTGGCCGAGCTGCGCGAACACCCCGAGCGCTTCGCCGAGAAAGCCATGCGCTTCTCCGCCTGCCCGTCGAAGGACGAAGGCGGCGACCTGGGCTGGATCGAGCCCGGCCAGACCGTGCCCGAGTTCGAGAAGCGCCTGCTGCGCGAAACCCCCGGCCTGCTGGCCCAGCCCCTGGAAAGCCGCTACGGCCTGCACGTGGTGGAACTGCTGGCGCGCGAAGGCGGCGAGCCGCTGCCCTTCGCCGAGGCCCGCCCGCGCATCGCCGCCTACCTGCGCGCCCAGGTGCTGCAGCGCGCGGTCAGCCAGTACATCGCCGTGCTGGCCGGCGAGGCGCACATCGAGGGCTTCGCCTTCGAGGGCGCGGATTCGCCGCTGGTGCAGTGAGGCGGCGGAGTTTATCGCCGCACTGGACAGCCCCCTCTCCCTTCAGGGAGAGGGTTGGGGAGAGGGCCGGATCATCCGCCTTCGCCAAAGCATCAACCGGAGCACCCACATGCCCGACTGGATCGACGGCCAAGGCCGCAAGATCGACTACCTGCGCCTGTCGGTGACCGACCGCTGCGACTTCCGCTGCGTCTACTGCATGGCCGAGAACATGCGCTTCCTGCCGCGCCAGCAGGTGCTGACCCTGGAGGAGATCGAGCGCGTGGCCCGGCTGTTCGTCGCCGGCGGCGTGCGCAAGCTGCGCCTCACCGGCGGCGAGCCGCTGGTGCGCCCCGGCATCGTCGGCCACTGCGAACGCCTGGCCGCGCTGCCGGGCCTGCGCGAGCTGTGCATGACCAGCAACGGCTCGCAGCTCGGCCGCTACGCCCGCGACCTGCGCGCTGCGGGCCTGGCGCGCCTGAACATCAGCCTCGACACCCTGGACGCGCAGCGCTTCCAGGCCATCACCCGCACCGGCCGCCTCGACCAGGTGCTGCGCGGCATAGATGCGGCGCAGGCGGCGGGCTTCGCCGGCATCAAGCTCAACTGCGTGGTGATGAAGGGCCGCAACGCCGACGAGGTGCCGGCCCTGGTGGACTACGCCATCGCCCATGAACTGGACATCAGCTTCATCGAGGAAATGCCCCTGGGCCAGGTCGGCCGCGACCGCAAGGAGAGCTTCTGCTCCAGCGACGAGGTGCGCGCGCTGATCGCCGAACGCCACGAACTGCTGGACAGCGCCGAGCACAGCGGCGGCCCGGCCCGCTACGTGCGCCTGGCGCAGCACCCGCGCACGCGCATCGGCTTCATCTCGCCGCACTCGCACAACTTCTGCGCCACCTGCAACCGCCTGCGCCTGACCGCCGAGGGCCGCCTGCTGCTGTGTCTGGGCCACGAGAACTCCCTGGACCTGCGCGGCCTGCTGCGCCGCCATCCGCTGCACGATGGGCCGATCCTCGACGCCCTGCACGCCGCCCTGCAACGCAAGCCCGCCCGCCACGAATTCAGCACCGGTGGCGATGTGCAGGTGCTGCGCTTCATGAACCTCAGCGGCGGCTGAACCAAGGCACGACCTCTTCGTAGGATGGGTTGAGCACGAAGCGATACCCATCACCCTGGCCAGATGGGTATCGCAAGCTCAACCCATCCTACGGTCGTACTTTTCCGTCCCCCAAAGAAAAGGCCCCGGCGAAATGAGCGGTTCGCTGGGGCCTGGGCGCATGTCTGCGCTGGATACCGTGGTTGGAAAGGCAGATCATCTCGTCTGGCGGTCCCTCCATATGGCTGTCGTTGCAAGTCAGACTAGGCCAGCGCCGGGGCACTGGCATCCCTCGTAGGGGGTAGTCCGCCCGGGGCGAAAGAGAGTGCGGCGGCGTTATCCGCCGCCTGGCGTTCAGCGCGGGTTGCTGGAGGAGCCGCCGCCGAACAGGCCGCCGAAGATGCTGTTGACCAGGCCGAACAGGCCACCGACGATCGGCAGGTTCTGCAGCACGTTGAACACGCCGCCCAGCAGGCCGCCGGACTGCGAGCCGGAAGTGCCGAACAGGTCGCCCAGCATGCCGAAGAGGAAGCCGCCGGCTACCTGGTCGATTTCGTTTTCGTTGAGTACTTTCAGATCATTCATGGCTGTTTCTCGCAAGCAGGAAAGGGATCGGCCCGGGATGGGCCGACCCGCATTCTCCCGGCCACCGCGCAGGCGGGCTATTCGGGATGGGCGCGCCGTACGGTGGGAAACGTCCGGTGTGCGCGGACATGGCCACGCGGAAGGGACTGTCTTCGCGTGCCCGCGTACGGTGCTTGCCGGCGGCTGTGTGTGCCAGGCTGGCTCCGCTCCCTCACCCCGGCCCTCTCCCAGAGGGAGAGGGGGCCGCCCGGCGTCGGCGGGGAGTCTGGCGTCAACCTGCAGGAGCGAGCTTGCTCGCGAATGGTGCTTGCCGGTGGCGGCTGTGTGTCAGGTTGACTCCGTCCCCTCTCCCCAGCCCTCTCCCTGAAGGGAGAGGGGGCCGTTCGGCGTGGGCGGGAAGTTCGGCGTCAACCTGTAGGAGCGGGCCCTGCCCGCGAATCGCGCGCAGGGGAATGCCACGGCTGGTGTGGCGTAGGGCGTATAACCGTTCGCGGTTATACGCCGCCTGACCTTGGCTTGAGCCGCGCCGGAGCCAGCCCGTCGGCGCTCAGGCCATGGCGCACCAGGCTTTCGGGCAACTCGTCGGCGCGGATCAGCGCGGCGCTGGCCTGGCCCATGGCCGCCGAGGTCTGGATGCCGTAGCCGCCCTGGCCGGTGACCCAGTAGAAGCCGGGCGCCTGCGGGTCGTAGCCGGACACCAGGTCGCCGTCGGTGACGAACGAGCGCAGCCCGGCCCAGGTGTGGCTGGGTCGGCGGATGCTGAGCGTTGTGTGTTCCTCGATGCGGTGGATGCCCAGGGCGATGTCCAGCTCCTCGGGCTGCACGTCGTGGGGCTCCACCGCGTCGGCGTTGGCCGGCGAGCCGAGCAGCAGGCCGGCGTCGGGCTTGAAGTAGAAGGATTCGTCCAGGCTCACCAGCACCGGCCAGGCGTGGCTGTCCACACCCTCTGGCGGGGCGAAGAGGAAGGCCGCGCGGCGCTTGGGCTGCAGGCCCAGCGGGGCGACCCCGGCGAGTGCCGCCAGGCGGTCGCACCAGGCGCCGGCGGCATTGACCAGCACGGGGGCGCGGTAGCTCTGCTGGCCCGTGCGCACTTCCCACTGGCCGTCGACGTAGGCCGCGGCGAGCACCTCGCTGTCGAACTGCACGCTGCCGCCGTTGCGGCGAATGCCCCGCAGGTAGCCCTGCAGCAGGGCGTCGGTATCGATGTCGGCGGCGGTGGGGTCGAACATCGCGCCATGGACCTTCTCGCGGCGCAGCACCGGGACCATGGCGCAGGCCTCGTCGGCGTCCAGCAGGCGCGTCTCCGGCACGCTGGCACGGGCGCTGTCGAACTGGCGTCGCAGTTCCTCGGGGGCCCCTTCGAAGTCCACGGTCAGCTCGCCGCGCGGGGTGAGGATGGGGTGCTCGGCGAAGCCCTCGGGCGGGGCGTCGAAGAAGGCCCGGCTGGCGGCGGTCAGCGCGCGCACCTGGGGCGTGCCGTAGGCCACGGTGTACAGCGCCGCCGAGCGGCCGGTGGAATGGTAGCCGGCATGGGATTCGCGTTCGAGCACGGCGACCTTGCCGTGGGGCGCGAGGAAGTAGCCGGTGGAAGCGCCGGCGATACCGGCGCCGATGATCAGGAAGTCGACCTCGGTCATGGATGTCTCCGCGTCAGGCGGGCGGCAGCGGGTGGAAGGAGGGGGATGGGCATGCCGGGGCTCCGGGATGGATGATTTTTCCATTCTGGAATTTTGCGTGTGGGGGCGGCAAGGATGGAGGGCTCTGGCGCTGAGGTTCGGCGTCAGCCTGTAGGAGCGAGCTTGCTTGCGAAGGGTGCTTGCCGGTGGCTGCTGTGCCTTGGGTTGAGTCCGCTCCCTCTCCCCAGCCCTCTCCCTGAAGGGAGAGGGGGCTTGTCCGTGCCGAGAGGAGGAATGGTTTCAGCCGGAAATCACCGAGGCTGCCGGCTAACTCCAGAATACCCGGTTCTGCCCAACGGTCCCCTCTCCCTTCAGGGAGAGGCTTAGGGAGAGGGAAAGGCGCTGAACCAACCCGCCGACATTTCCGGTGAGTGCCGTTCGCGAGCAAAAGCCTTCAGAGCTGAAACTGCGCCACCAACGCCTCCTGGCTCCCAGCCACCTTGCGCAGGTGCTCGCCGCAGTCGCGGGTGTGCGCGGCGGTCTTGCGGTTTTCCGCGGTCATGTCGCTCAGGCGGTGCATGTGCTGGTTCACCTCCTGGGTGGTGGCGGCCTGCTGCTCGGCCGCCGCGGCGATCTGGAAGGCCATGGCGTGCACGCCCTGCAGGGACTGGTCGAGGGCGCCGAGGGAGTCCAGCACCGCCTGGGTGTCGTGCTCCAGGGTATGGGCCTGTTCGGTGGCGCCGCCCATGCTGGCCTGGGCCTGGCTGGAGGAGTCGCCGAGGGTGCCGACGATGGTGACGATCTCGTCGGTGGCGCTGCGGGTGCGCTGGGCCAGGCTGCGCACTTCGTCCGCCACCACGGCGAAGCCGCGGCCGGCGTCGCCGGCGCGGGCGGCCTCGATGGCGGCGTTGAGGGCCAGCAGGTTGGTCTGCTCGGCGATGGAGCGGATCACCTCCAGCACCGAGTTGATCTGCTGGCTGTCGCCGGCCAGGGCCTGCACCACCCGGTCGGCGTCGCGCAGGCCGGCGAGCAGTTGGTCCTGGCGGCCGATCATGCGCTGCAGGGTGCCCTGCATGGTCACGAAGGCCTCGCGCGCGGCAGCGCTGCCGTCGGCGCTGCGGCTGGCGCTGCCGGCGATTTCCTGGACGGTGGCGGCCATCTGGTCGACGGCGCTGACCACCATCTCCAGGGCTTCCTGCTGCTGGTCCAGGTGGCTGCTGGTGCGCCCGGCGGCGTCGAGGATGTCGCCGCTGGCGTCGCCCACCGCCTCGCTGGCCTGGCGCAGGCGCTCGACCACCTGGCGCCAGGCCGCGGCCATTTCGTGCAGGGCCTGCATCAGGCCGCTGGCGGCCTCGGCGCCGCCGGCCAGCTTCAGCTCGCCGTTGGCCAGGCGCTGGGCCAGGGCCGCCATGCTCGCCGGCTCGCCGCCCAGCGGGCGCATCACGCTGCGGCTGACCAGCCAGGTGCCGGCGGCCACGCCGGCCAGGGTCAGCAGGCCCAGCACCAGCATCTGCCACATCAGCTTGCGTACCGGGGCGAAGGCCTGGCCCTGGTCCATTTCCGCCACCAGCGCCCAGTGCAGGCCGTCGAGCTTCAGCGGCACGAAGGACTTCAGCGCCGTCTCGCCGCTCAGGCCGGTCTCGGTCAGGCGCCCCTGCTCGCCGGCCAGGGCCTTCTCGCTGGCCTGGCCGGGGAGGGCGGCGGGGGTGTCGCCGGCGCGGCGCACGTGGTGGTCGGCGAAGCGCACCGAATCCGAGCGCAGGCGCCCGTCGCCGCCCACCAGGTAGGTCTCGCCGGCCTCGCCCAGGCCCTGGCGGCTCTGCATCACGTCGTTGATCGCCTTCAGCGGCAGTTCCAGCACCAGCAGCAACTGCAGCTTGTCGTGGTCCTTGATCGGCGCGGCCAGCCATTGCACCGGCTGCTTGTCGTCCAGGGCCGGCTCCAGGTCGCTGATGCTCGCCTTGCCGCTGGCCAGCGCGCCGCGGACGAAGCGGCCGAAGGGCGTGTCGCGCCATTGCGGGGCGTTCATGTCCTGCTGGTAGTCGGCGCCGCGGCCGAGGCTGAAGACCACGCTGCCGTCGCTGGCCACCAGGCGCAGCTCGCGGTAGCCGAAGGTCCTGGTGAAGTTCTCGAACACCGGGCGGTCGTAGTTGGCAGTGGTCACCAGCGCCTCGCTCTCCAGCCCCGCGTAGTTGGCGCCGAGGTTGCCGGCCAGGCTGCTGAGCTGGTCGTGGCGGGCCTGCCAGGCGTCCATCAGCTGCCGCTGCTTGATGCTGGCCACCGCCTCCAGGGCGTTCAGGCTCTGTTCTTCGAGGGCGCGGCTGGCCTGGTGGTAGACCACCATGGCCATGACCAGCACCGGGATGAGGCCGATCAGCAGGAAACTCAGGGCAAGCTTGGCGCGCAAGGGCATGGGCGGGATTCCGAAGGTCTGGAGGACGTCGTAAAAAATTCTGCAAGAAGCGTGCAAATTTATTTACGAACGTAAACAAAATCGATCAGGCCGTTCGTTTATCTGCTCAGTCGGACACCCGCGGCCCAGGCAGGACAATGGCCGGGTGCCATTGTTGGTGGGGCGAAGGGGGGCGTCGTCCCGGCGGGCCCGGCAGGAAGCGAGGAGCGCCATGCACCGCCCGGGTGCGTCACCGCGGGCGCCCGGCGTCACCGGGCGTAACGCCGGCGGAAACGAAAAAGGCGAAGCCTCGCGGCTTCGCCTTTCGTCATCGCGCCGGCCTCAGTGCTTGCGCGGTACCGGCTTGAGCAGCTCGGTGGGCGGCATCTCGCAGGTGATCTTGCGGCCCAGCAGTTCCTCGATCGGCGGCAGGGCGAAGGCGTCGTCCTCGCCGGCGAAGCTGATGGAGGTGCCGGTGGAGCCTGCGCGGCCGGTGCGGCCGATGCGGTGCACGTAGTCGTCCGGGTCTTCCGGCAGGGTGAAGTTGATCACGTGGCTGATGGCTTCGACGTGGATGCCGCGGCCGGCCACGTCGGTGGCCACCAGTACGCGGATCTTGCCTTCGCGGAAGCCTTCCAGGACCTTGATGCGCTTGTGCTGCGGCACGTCGCCGGACATCTGCGCGGCGCTGATGCCGTCCTTGGTCAGGCGTTCCTCGATGCGCCGGACCTCGTCCTTGCGGTTGGCGAAGACCATCACCCGGGTCCAGTCGTTCTGCGCGATCAGGTTGTACAGCAGCTTGTACTTGTCGCTGCCGGCCACGGCGTAGACGTGCTGCTCGACGGTGTCGCTGGCGACGTTCTCCGGCTCGATCTCGACGATGGCCGGGTCCACGGTCCACTGCTTGGCCAGGTTCATCACGTCGTCGGTGAAGGTGGCGGAGAACAGCAGGGTCTGGCGCTCGCCCTTGTACGGGGTCTGGCGGATGATCTGGCGGACCTGGGGGATGAAGCCCATGTCGAGCATGCGGTCGGCCTCGTCCAGCACCATCACCTCGACCATGTCCAGGTGCACCTCGCCGCGCTGGTTGAAGTCCAGCAGGCGGCCGGGGGTGGCCACGAGGATGTCGCAGTAGCGCGACTCGAGGGTCTTGAGCTGCTTGTCGAAGTCCATGCCGCCGACGAAGCTCATGACGTTCAGGCCGGTGTACTTGGCCAGGCCCACGGCGTCCTTGGCGATCTGCACCACCAGCTCGCGGGTCGGCGCGATGATCAGCGCGCGCGGCTCGCCCATGTAGCGTTCCTTGGGCGGTGGCGTCTGCAGCAGCTGGGTGATGATCGAGATGAGGAACGCGGCGGTCTTGCCGGTGCCGGTCTGGGCGCGGCCGATGGCGTCCTGGCCCCTGAGGGTGAAGCCCAGCACCTGCGCCTGGATCGGCGTGCAGTAGGGGAAGCCGAGGTCGTGGATGGCGTGCATCAGCCGCGGGTCGAGGTTGAAGTCGTGGAAGCGCGTCTTGCCTTCGGCCGGCTCGACCACGAAGTCTTCCAGCTTCCAGTTGTCCACCACGGGCGCCTTGGGCTTGCGCTCGCGGCGCGGGCGCTCGGCCTTCTCGGTCTTCTCGCGCGGCGGCTTGTCGGCGCGCTCGGCCTTGTCCGGGCGGTCGCCGCGGTCCTGGCGTTCGTTTTTGTCCTGGCGTTCGCCGCGCGGCTTGTCGGCCTTGGGCGGGCGCGGCGGCTTGTCGTTGCGCTCGCCTTCGGGGCGAGGTGCGCGCGGCTTGCGCGGGCGCTGTTCGCCGTCCTGGCTGGCGGCTGCGGGGGAGGAGGGGGCGGGGGTGGGCGTTGCGGCGGGCGCTTGGCCCTCGCCCTTGCCGAAGATTTTCTTGAGTGCCTTGAGCACGGTGATCTCGTAGTGGTTAAGGATTGAACGGCCGCCAGTGTAAAGCAAGTTGCCATCCAGGCGAAATCCGTGCGCCGCCAGTGCCGGCCAAAGCTTGCCGTGGATCAGCCACAGAGGCGGTTGCGGCCGTGCTGCTTGGCCCGGTACAGGGCCTCGTCGGCGCGCCGCAGCAGGCCCTGCAGGCTCTCCTGGAGGTACATCTCGGCCACGCCGAGGGACACGGTGACGCCGGGCAGGGCGCCCAGCGGGGAATAGAAGGAGTCGATCTGCTCCAGGCTCATGCGCAGGCGCTCGCCGATGGCGCGGGCCTCGTCCAGGCTCACTTCCGGCAGCAGGATGACGAATTCCTCGCCGCCGAAGCGCGCCATGCTGTCCTTGGGCCGCAGCTGGCTGCGCAGGGTATGGGCCACCAGGCAGAGGGCGTAGTCGCCGGCCAGGTGGCCGTGGCGGTCGTTGTAGTCCTTGAAGTGGTCGACATCCAGCATGAGCATCGCCAGCGGCTGCTGGTTGAACGCGCAGCGGGTGCTCTCGCGGTCGTAGACGTGCTCCAGCCAGCGCCGGTTGAACAGCCCGGTGAGGGTGTCGATGTTGGCGTTCTGCTCGGTGTTGAGGATGATCCGGTTGCCCTGGCGCACCCGCGCGCAGAGCATCTCCAGCAGGTTCTGCATCAGCTGCGGGGAGTGCTCGAACAGGCTCAGCAGCGCCTCGCGGTGCAGGCGCAGCACGCGGGTGGCCTCGGTGGCCACCACGTAGGCCGACGGGTGGTCATGGTCGATGAAGCTGATTTCCCCGGCGCAGTCGCCGCTGCCCAGGGTGGATACCGGGGAATTGTCCAGCGAGCCGAGGTAGACCTTGAGCTGGCCTTCGAGCACCAGGTAGAGGAAGTGGTTGCGGTTGAAGGGCGAAAGCAGCACCTCGCCGGCTTCCAGCTCCAGCGCGCGGAATTCGTTGAGCAGCCGCTGCAAGGCGGTCCCGGCGACGTTCTGGAACAGCCGCAGGTGGCGCAACTGCTGGATATCCTGCTGCCACTGGGTCGGCTTCATGGCTGAGGGGGCTTTCGACAGGTTCCGCTGAGGGGCACGACGACTCTCCGTAGTCTGGTTCGTCCTTCGGGAACTTCAGTATTAATGACTTTTGCGTACTGGCAATTCGCTGGCCGGCTGGACCGACCAGCGGTCGGCCCACCCGGACGAGGTCCCTTCCCAGCGCCTGGAACGCACCGCGCAGACGCCCCGGACGCGCGCCCGGGCCCCGGTGGAAGGTGCCGCGCCGGCATCGGCCGGCGGGCGTTACAGGCGCTCGCGCAGCCAGGCGCCGATGTCGGCGATCTCCTGGTTGCTCACTTCGTGGGCCATTGGGTAGTCGCGCCACTGCACGGCCACGCCCTGGCCGTGGAGGAAGTCGTAGGCGGCGCGGCCCATGGCGGGCGCCACCACGTCGTCGTAGGTGCCGTGCAGGCACAGCGCCGGCTGCCGTCGCTTCGCCTCCGGCAGTTGCAGGTCGTCGCCGAACGTCGGGCCGTAGGTGGAAAGCGCCATCACCCCGCCCAGCTCGCCCGGCCAGCGCAGGTAGCCGGTGTGCAGCACCACCGCGCCGCCCTGGGAGAAGCCGGCCAGGACGATGCGCTGCTGCGCGATGCCCTGGGCCAGTTGTCCCTCGATCAGCGCGATCACCGCGTCCGCCGAGGCCTCGAGCTGCGCCTCGTCGATGGCCCTGGCCGGCGCCATGGCCTTGATGTCGTACCAGCTGGGCACCGGCATGCCGTTGAACACCGTCACCGGGCGGGTGGGCGCCTGGGGCAGGATGAAGCGGGTGCGCGGCAATATCGTCTGCAGCATGCGCGCCACCGGCTCGAAGTCGTAACGGTCGGCACCCAGGCCGTGCAACCAAATGACGCACGAGTCGGCCGGCTGGGTGGGTTCGAGTAGCAGGGGTTGGCTCATCGGGGGCTCCAGGATGGGGCATGTGCGCCGCAAAGGCGCGCACACCGGAAGAAGGATCGGCGATTCTGCGAAAAGGATGTCGCTTTGCCATAACTTATCGACTTGACCTTCGCCGAAACGGGGGGCTGGACGCATTCTGGTACGGCCCTTGCTAACTCAGGCACCAGGCTGCGATCCGTCCCGCCGGCGTAACACTCTATCCGACCCCCATCCGGAAACCAGTGCCGTCGGCGGGGCGGGCAGCCCATTGAACAGGCCGCCGAGGTGACGGCGGCCCCCGCAATACGTCCGGCTCGCGTCATCCGCGAGCGGGCAGCCTGGGCGGTGGCGCGGGACGTATCCGCAGAGCCGGCTAGACTGACCTAAGGTTTCCACTTCGATGCAAGGTCCGGAGCAGACCTTGCGATCGCCTCACGAGGGCGAGTGGGCCGGGACTCCAACACGAATAAAAGCAAACTGGAGGTGATCGATGAAGATGGTGAAATCCACACTGGCGGTGCTGACCGCCCTGAGCGTTCTAGGGCTCAGCGGCATGGCCCAGGCCGGCGCCACCCTGGACGCGGTGAAGAAGAAAGGCTTCGTGCAGTGCGGCATCAGCGACGGCCTGCCGGGCTTCTCCTATGCCGACTCCAAGGGTGTCTACAAGGGCATCGACGTGGACGTCTGCCATGGCATCGCCGCGGCGGTCTTCGGTGACGCCAGCAAGGTCAAGTTCACCCCGCTGACCGCCAAGGAGCGCTTCACCGCGCTGCAGTCCGGCGAGATCGACGTGCTCTCGCGCAACACCACCTGGACCAGTTCCCGCGACAGCGCCATGGGCCTGAACTTCGCCGGCGTGACCTACTACGACGGCCAGGGCTTCCTGGTGAACAAGAAGCTCGGCGTGACCAGCGCCAAGGAGCTCGACGGCGCCACCGTGTGCATCCAGGCCGGCACCACCACCGAGCTGAACCTGTCCGACTATTTCCGCTCGAACAACCTCAAGTACACCCCCATCACCTACGACACCTCCGACGAGAGCGCCAAGTCGCTGGAGTCCGGGCGTTGCGACGTGCTCACCTCCGACCAGTCGCAGCTCTACGCGCAGCGCATCAAGCTGGGCAAGCCGGACGACTACGTGGTGCTGCCGGAAGTGATCTCCAAGGAGCCCCTCGGCCCGGCCGTGCGCCAGGGTGACGAGGAGTGGTTCGACATCGTCCGCTGGACGCTGTTCGCCATGCTCAACGCCGAGGAGCTGGGGATCGACTCGAAGAACGTCGAGCAGATGGCCAAGTCCTCGAAGAACCCCGACATCAACCGCCTGCTGGGCACCGAGGGCGACTACGGCAAGGACCTGAAGCTGCCGAAGGACTGGGCGGTGCAGATCGTCAAGCAGGTCGGCAACTACGCCGAGATCTTCGAGCGCAACGTCGGCGAAGGCAGCGATCTGAAGATCAAGCGCGGCCTCAATGCCCTGTGGAACAAGGGTGGTCTGCAGTACGCACCGCCGGTGCGCTGACCTCCCACGGCCCGCGCCCGGATCCTGGGCGCGGGCGCTGTTTCGAACGACGTGAGGTCCCCCGCGCGGTCACGGGCGTAGCCCCGTGCCCGCGTGGACGGCCTGCGAGAGGGCTTACATGCAGAATTCCGTCAAAGCCCGGCGTCCCCGCGGCCTGTCGCTCAGCGACCCGGCCGTGCGCGCCTGGGCCTTCCAGATCATCGCCGTCGTCGCCGTGGTGGCGTTCGGCTGGTTCCTCTTCGACAACACCCAGACCAACCTCGCCCACCGCGGCATCCAGTCCGGCTTCGGCTTCCTGAACAACAGCGCCGGCTTCGGCATCTCCCAGCACCTGATCGACTACAGCGAGTCCGACACCTACGGGCGGGTGTTCTTCGTCGGCCTGCTCAACACCCTGCTGGTGACCGTGATCGGCATCGTCCTGGCGACCATCATCGGCTTCATCCTCGGCGTGGCCAGGCTGTCGCCGAACTGGCTGGTCCGCAAGATCGCCACGGTGTACATCGAGACCTTCCGCAACATCCCGCCGCTGCTGCAGATCTTCTTCTGGTACTTCGCCGTGCTCGCGCAACTGCCCGGGCCGCGGCAGAGCCTCAGCGTCGGCGGCCTGCTGTTCTTCAACAACCGCGGCATGCAGATGCCGGCGCCGGTGGCCACCGAGGCGATGCCGGCGTTCCTCATCGCCATCCTCCTCGCCCTGGTGGCCTGGGCCGTGCTCTGGCGCTGGGCCAAGGTGCGCCGGCACGCCACCGGCAAGACCTTCCCGGTGTTCCTCACGGGCCTGGCCACGCTGATCGTGCTGCCGGCGCTGACCATCCAGGTGGCCGGCGTGCCGGTGCACTGGGACGTGCCGGTGCTGCAGGGCTTCAACTTCCGCGGCGGCTGGGTGGTGATCCCGGAACTGGTGTCCATCGTCCTGGCGCTGTCGATCTACACCGCCGCCTTCATCGGCGAGACGGTGCGCGCCGGCATCCAGGCGGTCAGCCACGGCCAGACCGAGGCCTCCAGCTCCCTGGGCCTGCGCCCGGGGCAGACGCTGCGGCTGATCATCATCCCGCAGGCGCTGCGGGTGATAGTGCCGCCGCTGACCAGCCAGTACCTGAACCTGGCGAAGAACTCCTCGCTGGCCGCCGGCATCGGCTACCCGGACATGGTCTCGCTGTTCGCCGGCACCGTGCTCAACCAGACCGGCCAGGCCATCGAGACCATGGCCATCACCATGAGCGTGTACCTGGCCATCAGCCTGAGCATCTCGCTGCTGATGAACTGGTACAACAAGCGCATCGCGCTGATCGAACGCTAGGGGGCAGCCATGGCGAACCATACCTTCAAGCCCGATCTGCCGCCGCCGGCGCTGAGCGTCGGGGTCATCGGCTGGCTGCGCGCCAACCTGTTCTCCAACTGGTTCAACACCCTGCTGACCCTGGCCGGGCTCTACGTCATCTGGCTGATCGTCCCGCCGCTGCTGGAATGGGCGGTGTTCAAGGCCGACTGGGTCGGCGAGAGCCGCGCCGACTGCAGCCGCGAGGGCGCCTGCTGGGTGTTCATCAGCACCCGCATCGGCCAGTACATGTACGGCTTCTACCCCGAGGCGCTGCGCTGGCGGGTGGACCTCAACGTGCTGCTGGTGGTGGTCGGCGCCGCGCCGCTGTTCCTGCGCCAGTTCCAGCACAAGCTCAAGTACGGCCTGGCCTACCTGCTGGCGCTGCCGCTGGTGTCCTACTGGCTGCTGCACGGCGGCTTCCTCGGCCTGGACAACGTGCCCACCAGCCAGTGGGGCGGCCTGATGCTGACCGTGGTGATCGCCGCGGTGGGCATCGCCGGGGCGCTGCCGCTGGGCATCCTGCTGGCCCTGGGGCGGCGTTCGAAGATGCCGGCGATCAAGGTCCTGTGCGTCACCACCATCGAGTTCTGGCGCGGCGTGCCGCTGATCACCGTGCTGTTCATGTCCTCGGTGATGCTGCCGCTGTTCCTGCCCGAGGGCATGAACCTCGACAAGCTGCTGCGGGCCATGGTGATGGTGGTGCTGTTCGAGGCCGCCTACATCGCCGAGGTGGTCCGCGGCGGCATGCAGGCCATCCCCAAGGGCCAGTACGAGGCGGCCGCGGCCATGGGCCTGGGCTACTGGCGGATGATGGGCCTGGTGATCCTGCCCCAGGCCCTGAAGCTGGTGATCCCCGGCATCGTCAACACCTTCATCGCGCTGTTCAAGGACACCAGCCTGGTGATCATCATCGGCCTGTTCGACTTCCTCAACAGCATCAAGCGCGCCACCGCGGACCCGGCCTGGCTGGGCATGTCCACCGAGGGCTACGTGTTCGCCGCGCTGGTCTACTGGATCTTCTGTTTCGGCATGTCCCGCTACTCCATGCACCTGGAGCGCAAGCTGGACACCGGCCACAAGCGTTAGGAGTTCGTCATCATGTCTGAAGCCAGCAACAAGACCGTCCCGGCCATCGGCGATCACGTGATGATCGAGATGAAGGGCGTGAACAAGTGGTACGGCCAGTTCCACGTGCTCAAGGACATCAACCTCACCGTCCGCCAGGGCGAGCGCATCGTCCTCTGCGGGCCGTCGGGCTCGGGCAAGTCCACCACCATCCGCTGCATCAACCGCCTGGAGGAGCACCAGCAGGGCAGCATCGTCGTCGACGGCACCGAGCTGACCAACGACCTCAAGCAGATCGAGGCGATCCGCAGCGAGGTCGGCATGGTGTTCCAGCACTTCAACCTGTTCCCGCACCTGACCGTGCTGCAGAACTGCATCCTGGCGCCCATGTGGGTGCGCAAGATGCCCAAGCGCGAAGCCGAGGAAGTGGCCATGCACTACCTGGAGCGGGTGCGCATCCCCGAGCAGGCCGGCAAGTTCCCCGGGCAGCTCTCCGGCGGCCAGCAGCAGCGCGTGGCCATCGCCCGCGCGCTGTGCATGAAGCCGAAGATCATGCTGTTCGACGAACCCACCTCGGCGCTCGACCCGGAGATGGTCAAGGAAGTGCTGGACACCATGATCGGCCTGGCGCAGAGCGGCATGACCATGCTCTGCGTGACCCACGAGATGGGCTTCGCCCGCACCGTGGCGAACCGGGTGATCTTCATGGACAAGGGCGAGATCGTCGAGCAGGCGCCGCCGGACCAGTTCTTCGACAACCCGCAGTCCGACCGCACCAAGCTGTTCCTCAGCCAGATCATCCACTGACCCCGGCCGGCGCGGCCCCGCGGGCCGCGCCGTGTCCCTGGCGTCCGAAAGCCGTCGCAAAGCCTTCCTACGCTCGTCAGCGCCCTTGGCGCTGCGGGTGCGCTTCGGCGTATCCTGGCCTTTTCCACGCCCCGCCGAAGCCGGCCGGCTGAACTCGGCCGCCGGATCGGTGTTCCGATACCCGGGAGCATCCTGTGGAAACCCACGGATGGGCTATACGTTGAAGTAGCTCGCACTGCCGCCTGACAAAAGAGAAACGCCGTGAACCTGATCCTCACCCCGTTGAACCTGAGCAAAGCCAAGGCCTGGAGCGCCCATGCGGTGACGGCCAGCGGCGTCATCCTGGCCCTGCTGGCGCTGCTCGCGCTGGTCGACAACCGCCCGCAGGCCTGCCTGCTGTGGCTGGGCGTGGCCCTGCTGGTGGACGGCCTGGACGGCACCCTGGCGCGCAAGTTCGACGTCAAGGCGGTGCTGCCGCACTTCGACGGCTCCACCCTGGACCTGGTGATCGACTACCTCACCTACGTATTCATCCCGGCGATCTTCATCTACCGCTACGTGCCGCTGCCGGTGCACAGCGAGCTGGCCATCGTCGGCGTCATCCTGGTGTCCTCGCTGTTCTGCTTCTGCAACGTGAACATGAAGAGCAAGGACAACTACTTCGTCGGTTTCCCCGCGGCCTGGAACGTGGTGGCGGTGTACTTCTTCGTCCTCGGCCCCGGCCCCTGGGTGAGCCTGGTCACGGTGCTGGTGCTGGCCGCCCTGACACTGACGCGGATGAAGTTCCTGCACCCCTTCCGGGTGCGCCAGTTCATGCCGCTGAACATCGCGGTGACCTTCGTCTGGATGTTCAGCAGCGCCCTGCTGATCCTCCAGCAGCCGGTGGACCAGACCTGGCTGCTGTGGCTGTGGTTCGCGGCCTCGGCATACTTCATCGGCGTGTGCGTGTGGCGCACGGCGATGGAGTGGTTCAGCTGAGCGGCCGGCGGCGGATAACCGCGATACCGTGCCCTTGTAGGCGCGCGCCCTGCGCGCTAGATCGCGGACGGAGTCCGCTCCTACGGTTCCGGGAGGCACGGTCGTAGGAGCAACTGTCTTGCGGCCCGCGCCGAAATGCTCTTCGTAGGAGCGAGCTTGCTCGCGAATAAACCCCGCTGCGGAGTCCGTTCGCGAGCAAGCTCGCTCCTACAGGTTGCCGGAAGGCGTGGCATTTCCCTGTAGGAGCAACTTTGTCCGCGATCGGATTCACCGGCCACGCCGGACGTCCTGGTGGCATGGATGGCGGCGGATAACCGCGAACGGTTATTCGCCCTACGCTTGGCCGCTGTCGTAGGCGCGGACTCCGTCCGCGATCCAAGGCGCCGCCAGCCGCCCCTGCAACCTCTGCCGATAAGCCCCCGGCGACTCCCCGCACAACTGCTTGAACAGCCGCGCGAAGCTCGCCCGGTCGGCATAGCCCACCTCGTTGGCGATGCGCTCCAGTGAGCGCGCCGGATCGGCCAGGGCCTCGCGGGCGGCGTCCATGCGCAGGCGTTGCAGGTATTCGTTGGGCGTCATGCCCAGTTCGGCGTGGAAGCGTCGCAGCAGGGTGCGGCTGGAGCAGTGGGCGCGGTGGGCCATGGCCGGCAGGTCGATGGGCTCGGCGTGGTGCTGGCGCAGCCAGTCCAGCAGCGGCGCCAGGGTGCTGCGTGGTGGTTGCGGCAACAGCGGCGCGTAGCGCGCCTGGCTGCCGCGTGCGTCGTCGAACACCAGGACGGCGGCCACCTGGCGGGCCAGGGCGCGGCCTCCGTGGCGGGCGATCAGTTGCAGGCACAGGTCCAGCCCGGCCTGGGCGCCGCCGGAGCACAGGCGGGCGCCGTCCTCCGTGCACAGGGCGTCGGCTTCCAGCTTCACCCGCGGGTAGCGCCGGCGGAACTCCGCTGCCAGCGCCCAGTGGGTCGTGGCGCGGTGGCCGTCGAGCTGGCCGGCCTCGGCCAGCAGGAAGGCGCTGCTGCACAGGCTGCCCAGCGCCCGCTGCCGCGGCTGTTGGCGCAGCCAGGCGAGCAGCGCCGGGTTGCCGGCGAGCATGGCCGGGATGTCGCTGCCGGTGGCCGGGATCAGCAGCAGCTCGTCGCTGGCGACGGCGGCCAGCGCCGCCTGCGCCTCGATGCGCGCGTGGGCGAGTGGCACCGCGGCGCCATCGGCGCTGACCTGGCGCACGCGGAACAGCTCGCGGCCGGCCAGGCGGTTGGCCAGCTGCAGGCTGTCCAGGGCCAGGCCCAGGCTGGACAGCACGGTTTGCGGGCAGACGTAGAGGGCGACTGGCAACATGGCGTGGCGCTTGATGGATGGCGGTATCGATCACAATGTTGTCGATAATGACAATGGTGTCCAGCCCCCGGAGGCCGGACAATGGCCCGTACCCACCCTTGCGAGCCCCGCCATGGCCCATCCCAACGCCGAGCTGATCACCCGCTTCTACCAGGCCTTCCAGCGCCGCGACGGCGAGGCCATGGCCGCCTGCTACGCGCCGGACGTGCACTTCCGCGACCCCGCCTTCGGCGAGCTGGTCGGCGTGGAGGCCGCCGACATGTGGCGCATGCTCATGCGCCGCGCCCAGGACCTGCAGCTGGAGTTCGACCAGGTCTGGGCCGACGAGCGCAACGGCGGCGCCCGCTGGACCGCGTGCTACACCTTCACCCAGACCGGGCGCCCGGTGGTCAACCGCATCCAGGCGCGCTTCGCCTTCGAGGCCGGGCTGATCGTCCGCCACCAGGACGACTTCGATCTCTGGCGCTGGGCCCGCCAGGCGCTGGGCGCCAAGGGCCTGCTGCTGGGCTGGGCGCCGCCGGTGCAGGCGGCCATCCGCCGCCAGGCGCGCAAGGGCTTGGCGGCGTTCCAGGCCCGGGGCTAGCGCGGCCCGGGCATCAGTCAAGTCTGATAGCACTGTGACAGGGCTCGCCGGGGCGCGAGCCATGGGCTTAAATGTCAGGCGAGCCCGCGCAGGAAGCCCCGCCATGATCACCCTGTTCCAGTTCCCCCCGGCCTTCAATGTGCCCAACGTCAGCCCCTTCTGCCTGAAGCTGGAGACCTTCCTGCGCCTGTCCGGGCTGGAATACCAGGTGCAGCACGTGACGGACCCGCGCAAGGGGCCCAAGGGCAAGCTGCCCTTCATCAAGGTCGAGGGGCAGACCGTCGCCGACACCGAGATCATCATCCACGACCTGCAGCAGCGCTTCGCCCTGGACCTGGACGCCGGCCTCGACGCCCGCGGCCGTGGCTGGGCGGTGTCGATCACGCGGCTGTGCGACGAGCACCTGACGCCGCTGCTGATGTACTTCCGCTGGCTGGAGGCGGACGGTTGGCGGCAGGTCGCCCCGGTGCTGCTGCGCGGCGTGCCCGGCCCGGTGCGGCCGCTGGTGGGGGCGCTGATCCGCCGCAAGATCCGCGGCGAGATGCGCGGCCGCGGGCTGACCGCCCACAGCCGCGAGGAACTGCTGAGTTTCGCCCGCCAGGACCTCGACGCCCTCGACGGCATGCTCGGCGACCTGCCGTACTTCGGCGGCGCCCAGCCCTGCAGCGCCGATGCCGCCGCCTATGGGATACTCGCCAACCTGATCCTCAGCACCCTGGAAACCCCCTTGAACCACATGGCGCGCGAATACGAGCGGCTGGTCGGCTACTGCGAGCGCATGCAGCAGCGGGTCTGGACATGAGCCTGGCCGAGCCCAAGCCCTGGTTCGTCTACCTGGTGCGTGCCGCCAACGGCGCGCTCTACTGCGGCATCAGCGACGACCCGCAGCGGCGCTTCGAGGCGCACTGCAGCGGGCGCGGCGCGCGCTTCTTCCATTCCAGCCCGGCGCAGGCGCTGGTCTACGTCGAGGCCTGCGCCGGCAAGGGCGAGGCGCTGCGCCGCGAGCGCGCGATCAAGGCCCTGGGCAAGCCGGCCAAGGAGCGCCTGGTGCTGGCCGGCGCGGCCCTGGCCATCAGCGCGGCGGATAGCCCGCCATAGTTTCGAACGGGTAGGACCGCGCACCGCGGCGGGGTAAGCTGGAAGGCCCTCAACGCCGGCCAACGGAGCCCCGCATGTCCGAGCTGATCCTGCACCACTACCCGACTTCCCCCTTCGCCGAGAAGGCTCGCCTGCTGCTGGGCTTCAAGCAACTGTCGTGGCGATCGGTGCTGATCCCGCCGATCATGCCCAAGCCGGACCTGATGGCGCTCACCGGCGGCTACCGCAAGACCCCGGTGCTGCAGGTGGGCGCCGACGTCTACTGCGACACCGCGCTGATCGCCCGCCGCCTGGAGCAGGAAAAGGCCACCCTGGCGCTGTTCCCCGAAGGCCAGGAGTTCACCGTCGCGGCCTTCGCCGCCTGGGCCGACTCGGTGCTGTTCCAGCACGGCGTGAGCCTGGTGTTCCAGCCCGAATCCATCGCCGTGCGCTTCGGCAAGCTGCCGCCGGAATTCCTCAAGGCCTTCGTCGCCGACCGCAGCCAACTGTTCAGCGGCGGCAGCGCCGCGCGCCTGCCGGCCGAGCAGGCGCGCCAGCAGTGGCCGGTGTTCATGGCGCGGCTGGAGCAGCAACTGGCGCGGGAGGAGGGCGACTTCCTGTTCGGCGAGCCGTCCCTGGCGGACTTCGCCGTGGCCCACGTGCTCTGGTTCGTCAAGGCCACCCCGGTGACCTCGCCGCTGGTGGACGCCTACCCCGCGGTGCAGGCCTGGCTGGGCCGGGTGCTCGGCTTCGGCCATGGCGCGTCGAGCGAGATGAGCAGCGAGGATGCCATCGCCGTGGCCCGCGACAGCCAGCCGGCGGCGCTGCCGGACGAACCCTTCGCCGATCCCAACGGCCTGCAGGCCGGCCAGCGGGTGGTGGTGGCGGCGACCGACTACGGCGTCGACCCGGTGGAAGGGGAATTGCTGCACCTGGGCAGCGAGGAACTGATCCTGCGCCGCGAGGACCCGCGCGCCGGGGTGGTGCATGTGCATTTCCCGCGGGTGGGGTTCCGCATCGAGGCGCGCTGAAACGCAGGAGCCACGGCCCTTGGCCCTTCGTAGGAGCAAGCTCGCTCCTACGAAAAGCGCCAGCCACGCCATTCCCTTCACGCCATTCCCTTGTAGGAGCGCGCCCTGCGCGCGAATCGCGGGCAGGGCCCGCTCCTACAGCCGGGACAACGGCGGATAACGCCGTAGGTGTTATGCGCCCTACGGGGAATGGCGTGGGTGGGGGGACGTAGGAGCGGATCTAATCCGCGAATCGCGCCGGAATGTCCGGCTATCGCGGACAAGGTCCGCTCCTACCCTGCCGGGGGGCACTGCTTCTCGTAGGAGCGAGCTTGCTCGCGAACAGGCTCCGCTGCGGGGCTTGGTTCGCGAGCAAGCTCGCTCCTACGAAGAGCACATCGGCGCAGCCGGCAAGACAGTTGCTCCTACGACCGTGCTTCCTGGACACGTAGGAGCGGACTCCGTCCGCGATTCGCGGTTACTTGCGGCGCTTGAGCTGGTCGTGCAGCTGCGTCGGCAGGCCGCGGATGATCAGCATGTCGCGCTCCTCGTCGTATTCCACCTTGCTGCCCAGCAGGTGCGCCTCGAAGCTGATCGACAGGCCCTCGGCGCGGCCGGTGAAGCGGCGGAACTGGTTGAGGGTGCGCTTGTCCGCGGGGATTTCCGGGGCCAGGCCGTAGTCCTTGTTGCGGATGTAGTCGTAGAAGGCCCGCGGGGCCTGGTCGTCCATCAGCTCGGAGAGCGCGTCCAGGGCCATCGGCTCGCCGATGCGGGCCTGGCTGGTGGCGTAGTCGACCAGGGTATCGGTCTTCTCCCGCGCCTGTTCTTCCGGCAGGTCCTCGCTTTCCACGTAGTCGCTGAAGGCCTTGAGCAGGGTGCGCGTCTCGCTGGGGGCGTCGACGCCTTCCTGGCAGCCGATGAAGTCGCGGAAGTAGTCCGAGACCTTCTTGCCGCCCTTGCCCTTGATGAACGAGATGTACTGCTTGGAAGCCTTGTTGTTGCGCCATTCCGAGCAGTTGATCCGCGCCGCCATGTGTAGCTGGCCGAGGTCCAGGTGGCGCGAGGGTGTCACTTCCAGGTTCTCGGTCACCGCCACGCCTTCGCTGTGGTGCAGCAGGGCGATGCTCAGGTAGTCGGTCATGCCCTGCTGGTAGTGGCAGAACAGCACGTGGCCGCCAGTGGAGAGGTTGGACTCCTCCATCAGGCTCTTCAGGTGCTCCACGGCCTGGCGGCTGAAGGCGACGAAGTCCTTGCCGCCGTCCAGGTACTCGGCCAGCCAGCCGCTGAACGGGTAGGCGCCGGATTCCTCCTGGAACAGGCCCCAGGCCTTGTTCGGCTTGGCGTTGTAGCTTTCGTTGAGGTCGGCCATGAGGTTCTCGATGGCCTGGGAGTCGCCCAGTTCGGCGTCGCGCGCGTGCAGCGTGGCGGGGTTGCCGTCGGGCTTCTTGTCGATCAGGTGGACGATGGCGTGACGAATCGGCATCTCGGGCTCGGCTCTGGACGATGGTGGCAAAGCCGCCAGTTTACCCGAGCGCGGCGCGCCACGCTCACCCGGCCTTGTCCAGCGGCGCCTCGCCGTCGCGTTCGCGGCGGTTGCGGCGCAGCTGGCGCAGGCGGCGGATCACGTAGTTCAGGTGCAGGTGCAGCTCGTACAGCTCGTTGTAGTACGACAGCGGCACCTCCACCCGCGCCAGTTCGGCCTCCAGCTGCTCCAGGCGCTCGATCTCGCGGCTGAGTTCGGCGACGCCGGTGCGCTCGTCCAGGCGCCGGTCGATCTCCCGCAGGTAGCGGTACCAGCGGTAGATGCGCGCGCGGATGCGCCAGCGGTACAGCGGGCCGATGGACTTGAACAGCGGGATGAGGATGGCGATGAAGGGGATCAGCAGGATGATGTAGCGGTCGGCCAGGGAGGCGATGCGGAACGGCAGGAAGCGCTGCAGCAGCGGCAGGCCGCTCTTGTAGTAGCGCTCGGCGTCCTCGGCCAGGCGCAGGGTGCGCGGCTCGGCGGCGGGGAAGGCGCCGGGGGCGTCGAGCAGGCTGCCCTGGCGCATCACCTGGCGCGCGGCCTCGAGGATCAGCGGCGTCAGCGCCGGGTGGAAGCGCTCGTTGATCACCAGGGTGGCCACCGGCGACAGGGTGGTCAGGTTGCGGTGCGGCACGTCGTGCTCCAGGTTCAGCAGGCCTTCGCCCACCTCCAGGCGCTTGAGGAAGCGCAGGCGCGCCTCGTAGGCGCCGGCGCGGCGGAAGCCGGCCAGCAGCAGCTGCTCGCTGGCGGCCAGGCGCTGGATCAGCGGGTTCTCCGCCGGGCCGACGAAGAAGGCGGCGTCCAGGCTGCCGGCCAGCAGGGCGTCCGCCGCGCTGTCGCCGCCGCTGGCCTGCCAGCCCGCCGGGTGCTGCTCCTGGCTGATGCCGTTGGCCTGCAGGATGGCCGCGGTGATCGCCTCGGTGCCGCTGCCGCGGGTGCCCAGGGCCACGCGCAGGGGCAGCAGGTCGGCGATGCGGTCGATGTGCACGTCGCGGCGCTGGAACAGCCACAGCGGTTCCTGGAACATGGCGCCGAGGGTCTGCAGGCGCTGCCGCTGCGCGGCGTCGATCTGGCGTTCCTGGCCGCTCTGCACCAGGGCGATGTCCACGCCGCCGCGCTCGTCCAGCAGCAGGTCCATGTTCTGCCGCGAGCCGGCGCTGGGCACCAGCTTCAGCTCGAAGCCCTGCTCGGCCAGTTCGGCCCTGAGCTTCTCGCCGAAGGCCGCGTAGCCGCCATCGGCGGCGCCGGTGGCAAGGGTGGCGGTCATCGGCGGCGGCGGCGCCACGAAGTAGAAGACCGCGGCCACCAGCGCCGCCAGCACCGGCACTATCCACAGGTTGGCGCGCACCAGGATGGCGAGGTCGCGGAGCATGTTGAGCAGGCGTTGCATGGTCTGATTCCCGGCCGGCGTTCCTTCAGGATAGCCAGCCCGGCGCGGACGCACCGCGGAAGCGGGTATCATCGCCGGCTGAATCAGGCATCGGGACAGCAGCGCATGCGCATCCTCCACACCTCCGACTGGCACCTCGGCCAGCACTTCATGGGCAAGAGCCGCGAGGCCGAGCACCGCGCCTTCTGCCGCTGGCTGGTGGAGCGGGTGCGCGAGCACGGGGTGGACGCGGTGATCATCGCCGGCGACGTGTTCGACACCGGCGCGCCGCCCAGCTATGCCCGCGAGCAGTACAACCGCTTCATCGTCGAGCTGCGCGAAACCGGCGCCAGCCTGGTGGTGCTGGGCGGCAACCACGACTCGGTGGCCATGCTGGAGGAGTCCCGCGAGCTGCTGGCGGTGCTCGGCACGCGGGTGATTGCCGCCGCCGGCGCCGACCTCGACCAGCAACTGCTGGTGCTGCCGCGGCGCGACGGCACGCCGGGCGCGGTGCTCTGCGCCATTCCCTTCCTGCGCCCGCGCGACCTGCTGGCCAGCCAGGCCGGGCAGAGCGCCCAGGACAAGCAGCTGGCCCTGCAGCAGGCCATCCAGGCGCACTACCAGGCTCTCTTCGCCCTCGCCGAAGCCAAGCGCGCCGAACTGGGCGGCGGGCTGCCCATAGTCGCCACCGGGCACCTGACCACGGTCGGCGCCAGCGCCAGCGAGTCGGTGCGGGAAATCTACGTCGGCAGCCTGGAAGCCTTCCCCACCAGCGCCTTCCCGGCGGCCGACTACATCGCCCTGGGGCACATCCATCGGCCGCAGAAGGTCGGCGGCCTGGAGCACATCCGCTACTGCGGCTCGCCCATCGCCCTGAGCTTCGACGAGGCGCGGCAGGTCAAGGAGGTGCTACTGGTGGACCTCGATGAAAGCGGCCTGCCCGCGGTGACGCCGCTCGCCGTGCCCTGCTTCCAGCCCCTGCAGTCCCTGGCCGGCGACCTGGAAAGCCTGCCCGCGGCGCTGGCCGAGGCCGCCAGCCAGGGCACGCCAGAGCGGCCGGTGTGGGTGGAGGTGCTGGTGCGCGCCGACGACTACCTGAACGACATCCAGCTGCGCGTCGAGAAGCTCTGCGAGGAACTGCCGGTGGAAGTGCTGCGCACCCGCCGCGAGCGCGGCAACCAGCAGGCCGGGCTGTTCGGCGAGGCGCGCGAGACCCTCGACGAACTCTCCGCCGAGGATGTCTTCGAACAACGCCTGGACGCCGAGGAGCTGGAGCCGCCGCTGCGCCAGCAACTGGCCGGGCTGTACCGCCAGGTGGTCGCCGAACTGCAGGAGGAGCAAGCCTGATGCGCATCCTCAGCCTGCGCCTGAAGAACCTCAACTCGCTCAGGGGCGAGTGGAAGATCGACTTCGCCGCCGAGCCCTTCGCCGGCAACGGCCTGTTCGCCATCACCGGGCCCACCGGCGCGGGCAAGACCACCCTGCTGGATGCCATCTGCCTGGCCCTGTACCACCGCACGCCGCGCATGAGCACGCTGTCGCAGAGCGGCAACGAACTGATGACCCGCCACACCGCCGACTGCCTCGCCGAGGTCGAGTTCGAGGTCAGGGGCCGCCGCTACCGCGCCTTCTGGAGCCAGCGCCGGGCCCGCGACAAGGTCGACGGCGCGCTGCAGGCGCCCAAGGTGGAGCTGGCGCGCATCGACGTCGCCGGCGGCGAAGGCGAGATCCTCACCGACAAGATCAACGACAAGCTGCGCCAGACCGAGCAGCTCACCGGCCTCGACTTCGGCCGCTTCACCAAGTCCATGCTGCTGGCCCAGGGCGGTTTCGCCGCCTTCCTCGAGGCCAGCGCCAACGACCGCGCCGCGCTGCTGGAAGAACTTACCGGCACGGAAATCTACGGGCTGATCTCCCAGCGCGTGTTCGAGCGCACCAAGGCGGCGGAGGGCGACCTGAAACTGTTGCGGAGCCGTGCCGAGGGCATGGAGCTGCTCGGCGAGGAACAGCGTGGCGAACTGCAGGCCGAGGCCGAACGCCTGCTCACCGAGGAAGCGCCGCTGCTCCAGCGCCAGGCCGAACTGCAGGCCCAGCGCCGCTGGCGCGAGGACCTGGGCCGCGCCGAACAGCAGCACCAGCAGGCCGCCGCGCGCGAGCAGCAGGCCCGCGAGGCGTTGCTCCAGGCGGCCCCCGACCTCCAGCGCCTGGCCGCCAGCGAGCCGGCGGCGCGCTTGCAGCCGCTGCATGCGGCCTGGCAACAGGCGCGCCAAGTGCTGGAGCGGGACGAGACCGGCCTGGCGGACCTGCAACGCCAGCAGCGGGATTGCGCGGAACAGGTCGTGCGCAGCCTGTGGCAGGCCAGCCAGTACAGTGCGCAGTGGGCGGGGCAGCGCCAGCGCGCCATCGATGAACTCGCCACGCAGCGCCGCGAAGTGCAGGCGCAGCTCGCCGCGCACTCGCAACGCGCCCGCCTGGGCGAGCTGCTGGGCGGCTGGCGCGCGCAGTTCGCCCGGCGCGAACAGCTCGGTAGTGAACTGCAGGGCGCCTGCGCGCGCCTGGAGCAGGAGTCCGCCGCCATCCAATCCTTGCACGGCCAACTCGCCTCTCATGGCCAGGCCCTGGCCGATGCCGGGCAGGCGCTGGACGCGGCGCGCCAGGCCGAGGCGCAGCAACAGGCGCGCTTGCAGGCCCTGCTGCAAGGCGCCGGCGAAAGTGCCCTACGCGAGCGCTGGCAGCAGTTGCAGCAGCAGGGCAGGGCGCTGGACCGCCTGCAACAGCTGGTGCAGAACCGCGAGCAGACCAGCACGCAGGCCGCCCGCCTGCAGCCCCAGTTGGATTCGCTGCAGCAACGCCAGGCGCAGAAGGAAACCGCGATCGCCGAACTGCGCGAGCGCTACAAGGCGCTGAAACAGCAGGTCGCCGACAAGGAAAAATTGCTGGAGCAGGAGCAGCGTATCCAAGCCCTGGAGGCCTATCGTGCCCAGCTGCGGGCCGGCGAGGCCTGCCCGCTGTGTGGCTCCCACGAACACCCGGCCATCGCCAGCTACCAGGCGCTGGACGTGTCGCAGACGCGTCGCGCCCTCGACGAATGCCGCGCGGCCCTGGCCGCTCTGGAAAGCGACGGCGTGGCGCTGCGCGACGAGTTGTCCGACGTGACGGCCCAGGCTGCCCAGGCTCGGCAACAGCTGGAGCAACTGCGCGAACAACTGCACCAGCTCGATAGCGAATGGCAGCGTCAGTTGGCCGAACAGAACCTCGCCATCGAGGGTGCCGCTGGCCTGGCTGCTATCCGTCAGGCCCAGGAACAGGCCCTGGCCGACCTGCAGGAACGCCTGGCGGCGCTCGATGCGCTCAAGGGCGAATTGCAGCAGGCCGCCAGCGCCCGCGAGAACGCCGAGCGCAACCATGCGGCCGCGCTGCAGCAGGAGGCACTGCTGCGTCGCGATCTGGACAACGCACAGCAGCGCCAGGCGGAACAACAGCAACGCCTGGAGCAATTGCAGGCCCAGGCCGAACGCCAGGCCGCCGAACTGCTAACCAGCCTCGACGGTTTCGCCGCCGCGCTGCCCGAGCAGGGCGCGGCCTGGCTGGCCGAACGCGAAGGCGAATGGCGCGCCTGGCAGCAGGCCCAGCAGCTGGACCAGCAACTGCAGGAGGCCGAGCGCGAAGCGCGGCGCCTGCTGCAGGAAGCCGACGCGCAGGCCGGGCAATGGCGCGAACGCTGGAGCGCCAGTGGCGAGCAAGCCTTGCCGGAGCTTGCACCTGAGCTTCAGCCGCAGCAGGCCCTGCAAGTGGCTGAGTCGGCCCTGCAGGCGGCGCAGCGCCAGGCCGATGCGCTGCTCGGCCGCGAACAGAGCCTGGCCGCACACCTGGAACAGGCGCGCGCTACCCTGGCCGAATGCGAGCGCACCTGGCAGCAGGCTCTGGAAGAAAGCCCGTTCGCCGACCTGGCGACTTTCCTCGCCGCGCTGTTGGAAGACGGCGAGCGCCAGCGCCTGGGCGAACTCAAGACGCGCCTGGACACCGCGCTGACCGAAGCCGTGGCGTTGCGCGTCGCCACCGAGGAAACCGAGCGCCAGCTACGCGCGCAGCCGCTGGGCGAACTGGAGCTGCCGGCCCTCGACGAGCAGTTGCAGGCCCTCGCCACGCAACTGCGCGAACTGGGCCAGCGCCAGGGCGAGGTACGGGCACAACTACAGGGCGACGACGCACGCCGCGCCAGCCAGCAGGCGCTGTTCGCCGAGATCGCCGCGCAGGAGGCGAACCACGATCTGTGGCAGCGCCTGAACGGCCTGATCGGCTCGTCCGACGGCGCCAAGTACCGGCGCTTCGCCCAGGGCCTGACCCTCGACCACCTGGTGCACCTGGCCAACCGGCAGCTGCAGCGCCTGCACGGCCGCTACCAGTTGGCGCGGCGCAGCGACGGCGAGCTGGAACTGGAGGTGGTGGACACCTGGCAGGGCGACGTCGCGCGGGACTGCCGCACGCTGTCCGGCGGCGAGAGCTTCCTGGTCAGCCTGGCCCTGGCCCTGGCGCTGTCGGACCTGGTCAGCCACAAGACCAGCATCGACTCGCTGTTCCTCGACGAGGGCTTCGGCACCCTCGACGGCGAGACCCTGGAAGTGGCGCTGGATGCCCTCGACAGCCTCAACGCCAGCGGCAAGAGCATCGGCGTGATCAGCCACGTCGAGGCGCTCAAGGAACGCATCCCCGTGCAACTCAAGGTGCACAAGGGTGTCGGTATGGGGTACAGCCGCCTGGATGCGCGCTTCGCCGTGCAGCCCTGAGCCTTGCCCGGCGTCATTGCGCCATGCGTTGGGCGGGCCCGACGACTTGCAATCGATGCGCGGCGAGGTAGGCTCAAGAGCGCACTCGCCGCCATGAGAGGAACACGCGGGGAGTGCGCCAGGCTCGTCCCGGACCGCCAGTTTCGGCACGCACAGGGGCGGCATCCACAAGACCCCTTGAGGTGATCGAGATGAAGAAAACCGCAGCCACTGCGAAGAAACCCGCTGCACCCAAGACCGTCGCCAGCAAGCCGGCTGCGGCCAAGCCGGCCGCCGCCAAACCCGCTGCCGCCAAGCCTGCGGCAGCGAAGAAACCGGCAGCGAAGAAGCCCGCCGCCAAGCCGGCAGCCGCCGCCAAGCCCGCCGCCGCGAGCAAGCCGGCACCGCGCCGCGCGCCGGCCCTGGCCACGCCTTCGGACCTTTCCAAGGACGCCACCCGCGACCTCAGCGCGGCCCTCAGCCGCCTGCTCGCCGACGTCTTCGCGCTGTACCTGAAGACCAAGAACTTCCACTGGCACGTGAGCGGCCCGCACTTCCGCGACTACCACCTGCTGCTGGACGACCAGGCCACCGAAATCTTCGCCATGACCGACCCCATCGCCGAGCGCGTGCGCAAGATCGGTGGCAACACCATCCGCTCCATCGGCCACATCGGCCGCATCAAGCGCATCGCCGACAACGACGCCGAGTTCGTCCAGCCGCTGGACATGCTGGCCGAGCTGCAGGAGGACAACAAGTCGCTGACCGCCTACATGCGCGAGGTCCACGACCTGTGCGACGAGTACCACGACATCGCCACCGCCAGCCTCATCGAGAACTGGATCGACGAGACCGAGCAGCGTACCTGGTTCCTCTTCGAGACCAGCCGCCGCGGGGACGTGACGGGGCATTGAGGGTGCATGGCTGAAGAGAGGAGGGCCCCTTGTTCAGGGGCCTTTTTCTTTGGTGTGGAGGGTGGGGAATGGTGTGTTCTGTGGCGCCGTTACCCTCTCCCTAACCCTCTCCCTGAAGGGAGAGGGGACCGTTCGGAGTGAGTAGATATTTCGGTGTCAGCCGGTGACCACGTCTCAGGTTGAAACCATTCCTCTGCGCGGGCACGGACAAGCCCCCTCTCCCTTCAGGGAGAGGGCTGGGGAGAGGGAGCGGACTTCGACGCAAGCTCCAGCGCTTCACCTTTGCTCATTCTCTTCCCTGCGTTTGTGTCGACCTGCTTTCCCGGTTGACACCCCAACACAGCAAGCCGAAAAAGAAGAACCACCCCCAGGAGACACCCCCATGCTGCTCCACGCCCCCACCTCGACCCTCCTCATCATCGACATCCAGGAACGCCTGTTCCCGGCCATCCACGACGCCGAGGCGGTATTGCAGCACAGCGCCTGGCTGCTGGCCGTGGCCCGGCGCCTGGGCGTGCCGGCGCTGGCCACCGAGCAGTACAGCAAGGGCCTGGGCCCGACCCTGGCGCAGTTGCGCGAGCAGCTGCCGGCCGCGGCCATCCTGGAGAAGATCGCCTTCTCCGCGGTGGCCGACCCGGGCCTGCTGCAGTTGCCCGGCGGCGAGCGCCGGCAGTTCGTGGTGTGCGGCACCGAGGCCCACGTCTGCGTGCTGCAGACCGTGCTCGGCCTGCTGGCCGAGGACCGCGAGGTCTACGTGGTGGCCGAGGCGGTCGGCTCGCGGCGCCCGGAGGACAAGGCCCTGGCCCTGGAGCGCATGCGCCAGGCCGGCGCGGTGATCGTCAACCGCGAGATGGTCGCCTTCGAATGGCTGGAGCGCGCCGGCAGCGAGACCTTCCGCGCCGTCAGCCGCGAGTTCATCCGCTAGTCAGCCGTACCAGGCGCGGCGCGCCTCGGAGTCGAGAAAGGTCCAGGCGACGAAGCGGCTCTGCTTCTGCCCCTGGGCCATGTCCACGGTGCGCACCTGCAGCGCGCCGGCCTTCTTCAGGGCGCGGCGGAAGTCGTCGAGGTTGCCGGCCTTGGACACCAGCGAGCTGAACCACAGCACCTGCTGCGCCACCTCCCGGCTTTCGCTGGCCATGCGCCTGAGGAAGGCGATCTCGCCGCCCTCGCACCACAGCTCGTTGCTCTGCCCGCCGAAGTTCAGCATCGGCAGCTTGCGCGAGGGGTCGAGCTTGCCGAGGTTCTTCCACTTGCGCCGGCTGCCGGCGCGGGCCTCGTCGGGCGAGGCATGGAAGGGCGGGTTGCACAGGCTGGCGTGGAAGCGTTCGTCGCTGTGCAGCAGGCCGTGGAAGATGTGCCGCGGCTCGGGTTGCTGGCGCAGTTCGATGGCCTCGGCCAGGCCCGGGTTGCCCAGCACTATGTTGCGCGCCGAGGCCAGAGCGGCGGGCTCGATGTCGGCGCCGAGGAAGCGCCAGCCGTAGTCGCGGTGGCCGATCAGCGGGTAGATGCAGTTGGCCCCCACGCCGATGTCCAGCACGCGCACGCCGGGGCCGCGCGGCACGCTGCCGGCGTTGTCCTCGGCCAGCAGGTCGGCCAGGTAGTGCACGTAGTCGGCGCGGCCGGGAATCGGTGGGCAGAGGAAGTCGGCAGGGATCTCCCAGTGGCCGATGCCGTACTGCGCCTTGAGCAGCGCGCGGTTGAACACCCGTACCGCCTGCGGGTCGGCGAAGTCGATGCTGGGCTTGCCGTAGGGGTTGGTGATCACGTAGTCGCCCAGCTCGGGGCTGGCGGCGATCAGGCTGGGAAAGTCGTAGCGCCCCTGGTGGCGGTTGCGCGGGTGCAGCAGGTCGGGCTTCTTCGCGGCGGGGTCGCGCAGCGGTTGCGGCGTGGCGAGGCGTTTCGGCGGCTTGGGCATGGCAGGCGGCGGGGCAGGGGAGCGGAGGGGGATTTTCCCACAGATGCCCCTCGTCTGGCGCGTCCCGCGCGGTGGTGGCCTGGGCGTAGGGCGAATAACCGTTCGCGGTTATCCGCCGCTACACCCAGGCTCTCGTCGGCTCCGCGTTCCAACTGGGCGGCTCTTCCAGTTCGACTCCGAGTGCCTGGGGCCATGGTCAAGCGGCGGATAACGCGGAGCGTTATTCGCCCTACGTTCTTGCGGACTACGGTGCGGTGTCAGGGATAGCCCAGCAGCGCCTTGATCTTCGCCAGGTTCGCCGCGATCCAGCGCGGGTCGATGGCGCCCCAGTCGCGGATGCGGTAGTGCCCGGCGTTGTTGCGCTCGCCGGCGTGCTGCTCGAACACGCAGTCGATGTCCAGGTCGGCCAGCGCCGCCAGGGTGTCCTGGGCAGTGCGGCGGGGCATGCCGGTGGCTTCCATCAGCGCCGGCACGCTGCTGGCCGTGCCGCTGTCCACCAGCCAGGCGACGTACAGGCGGCGGTAGAAACTGCTCTTGGTCTTGCTCGCTTCCATGGGGCGTCCTTGTTCGTTCAGTACAACGGCAGCAGCCAGGGTACCAGCAACACGCTGACGATCATCACCAGCAGGGTGAAGGGCACCCCGACCCTGACGAAGTCGCCGAAGCGGTAGTGCCCCGGGCCCAGCACCAGGGTGTTCACCGGCGAGGAGATGGGCGTCATGAAGGCCGCCGAGGCGGCCAGCGCGACTATCATCGCGAAGGGCGCCGGCTGCGCGCCCAGGGCCTTGGCCGTGGCGATGGCCACCGGCGCCATCAGCACCGCGGTGGCGGTGTTGGAGATGAACAGGCCGATCAGCGCGGTGAGCAGGAACAGGCTGGCGAGGATCAGGTAGGGCCCGGCGCCGCCCAGCGCGCCGACCAGCGCCTGCACCGCCAGGGCGATGCCGCCGGTCTTCTGCAGGGCCAGGGCGAAGGGCAGCATGCCGACGATCAGCACCAGGCTCTGCCAGTGGATGGCGCGGTAGGCGCTGTCCATGTCGATGCAGCGGAACAGGCCCATGAGCAGGCAGGCGATGAGCGCGGCGAGCACGTTGGGCACCAGGCCGCTGACCATCAGCAGCACCATCAGCCCCAGGGCCAGCAGCGCGTGGGGCGCCTGGCTGGCCGCCGGCGCGGCCTCGTCCACCTCCGCCGGCAGGCTCAGCACCAGGAAGTCGCGGCCCTGGCCCTGGAGCTGGCGGATGTCCTTCCAGGCGCCCACCACCAGCAGGGTGTCGCCGACCTTCAGCTTGGCCTCCAGCAGGCCGTCCACCACTGCCTCGCGGTTGCGCCGCAGGCCCACCACGTTGAGCCCGTACTGGCTGCGGAAGCCCAGCTCCAGCACGCTCTTGCCCAGCAGGGCGGATTCCGGCGGCAGGGTCACCTCGGCCATGCCCACCTCGTGGGCGCGTTCGGTGAAGTAGTCGCCGTGCAGGCTCAGCGGTTCCAGGCCGTACTCGTGGTAGAGCTGCAGCAGGTCGATGCCCGGCTGGAGGATGTCCACCAGCAGCACGTCGCCGGCCTGCAGCACCACCTCGGCGCCGGGGCTGAGGATCTTCAGGCGGAAGCGCGCCAGGCGCTCGATGGCGATGACGTTGGTGCCGCGCTCGGTGCGCAGCTGCACGTCGCCCAGGGTCATGCCCGCCAGCCGGGAGTCGGCGCGGATGCGCAGCCGGCGTTCGCGCCCGGCCAGCTGGTAGTCGCGGATCAGGTCGCGCAGCGAACGGCGTTGCGCGGCGTTGCCGGGGCTGTCGTCGCCGTGGCCGAGCCAGCGCCGGGCCACCAGCATGTAGGCCACGCCCAGGGCCAGGATCACCAGGCCGATGGGGGTGAAGCTGAAGAAGCCGAAGCCCGCCTCGCCCTCGCGCACCAGTTCGCTGTGCACCACCATGTTCGGCGGCGTCGCCACCAGGGTGAGCATGCCGCTGATCAGCCCGGCGAAGCTCAGCGGCATCATCAGCCGCGCCGGCGCCACGTTCATGCGCGCGGCGACGGTGAGCACCACCGGGATGAAGATCGCCACCACGCCGGTGGAACTCATCACCGAGCCGAGGCCGGCCACCGCCAGCATCAGCAGCACCAGCAGGCGCGTCTCGTCGCTGTCGGCCTTGTGCGTCAGCCATTCGCCGATGCGGTAGGCCACGCCGGTGCGCACCAGGCCCTCGCCGATCACGAAGAGCGCGGCGATCAGCACCACGCTGGGGTCGGCGAAGCCGGCCAGCGCTTCCTGCACGCTGAGCACGCCGGTCAGCGGCAGCGCCACCATGGCCAGCAGGGCGACCACGTCCATGCGCGGCCGGTTGAGGACGAACAGCGCCACCACGGTGGCGAGCAGGAACAGGACCCAGAGCAGTTGCGGATTCATGCGCTTCCTTAGCCGGCGAATCGGCAGGCATTGTTCCCGGTCGCGGGGAACAATGCCTTGACCCGATGCAGCTTAGCGAAGCCTTTGGCGCTTTTCAGGGAAGCCGCGCCACCGGGGTGATCTGCCGTGGGTCGGTGCGCAGCTCGATCAGCGCCGGCTTGCCGCAGGCCCGGGCGCGCTGGAAGGCGGCGGCGAAGTCCGCGGTGCGCTCCACCCGCTCGCCGTGGGCGCCGAAGGCCCGGGCCAGGGCGACGAAGTCGGGGTTGTGCAGCTCGGTGGCGCAGATGCGCCCGGGGTACTCGCGTTCCTGGTGCATGCGGATGGTGCCGAGCATGCCGTTGTTGACCACGATGACGATCAGCGCGGCGCCGAACTGCACGGCGGTGGCCAGCTCCTGCGGGTACATCATGAAGCAGCCGTCGCCGGCGAAGCACACCACCTCGCGCTGCGGCTCGCGCAGCTTGGCGGCGATGGCGGCGGGGAAGCCGTAGCCCATGGCGCCGTTGGTGGGCGCCAGCTGGCTGCGGGCGGCGCGGTAGCGGTAGAAGCGGTGCACCCAGACGGCGTAGTTGCCGGCGCCGTTGCTTATCACCGCGTCCTCGGGAAGGGTTTCGGCGAGGTGGCCGACCACCGCGGCCAGGTCCACGCCCTGCAACTCGGTGGGGCTGGCCGGCGGGGTGGAGTAGGCCAGGTAGTCGGCGCGGGCCTCTGCCGTCCATTCGGACCAGGGGCGTTCGGCCATTGGCGGCAGGGTGTCCAGGGCGGCGGCGATGGCCGGCAGGCTGGCCTGGATCGGCAGGTCGGCCTGGTAGACGCGGCCCAGTTCGCTGGCGTCGGGGTGGACGTGGATCAACGTCTGGACGGGTTTCGGGCTTTGCACCAGGGTGTAGCCGGCGCTGGGCGTCTCGCTCAGGCGCGAGCCGAGCACCAGCAGCAGGTCGGCCTCCTGCACCCGCGCGGTGAGCCTGGGCGAGGCGCCGAAGCCGAGCTGGCCGACGTACCGTGCGTCGTCGTTGTCGTAGAGGTCCTGGCGGCGGAACGAGGCCACCACCGGCAATTCGTTGGCCCGGGCGAAACGCTGCAGGGCGCGGCGCGCGGATTCGTCCCAGCCGGTGCCGCCAACTATCAGCAGCGGCTTGCGCGCACGGGCGAGCAGGCTGCGCAGCTCTTCCAGCACGGCCAGCGGCGGGGCGACCTGCGGGATGCGCGGGGCGGGCGCGTCCGCTACCTGCGCGGTGCCGAACAGCACTTCCTCCGGCAGCCCCACCACCACCGGGCCGGGGCGCCCGGACTGGGCCACGGCGAAGGCCTGGGCGACCACCTCGGGGATGCGGCGGATGTCGTCGATCTCCGTGGCCCACTTGGCCAGGCCGCCGAACATCTGCCGGTAGTCCACCTCCTGGAACGCCTCGCGGCCCTTGAAGGCGCTTTCCACCTGGCCGACGAAGAGGATCATCGGCGTCGAGTCCTGCCGGGCCGTGTGCACGCCGTTGGCCGCGTGGGTGGCGCCCGGCCCGCGGGTGACGAAGCAGATGCCCGGGCGCCCGGTGAGCTTGCCGTAGGCGTCGGCCATGTTCGAGGCGGCGCCTTCGTGGCGGGTGACGATGGTGCGGATCGCGCGCGCGTCGTGCAGCGCGTCGAGCACCGGCAGGTAGCTTTCGCCGGGGATGCAGTAGACGGTGTCCACCGCGTTGCGCAGCAGGGCTTCGACGAGGATCTGGCCGCCATTGCGGGCGGGGAGGTCGGACATGGTTCGGGCTCCTGTGGAAATCGGGCCGGTGGCCTTGGCGGCGCCGGCGCGTCGATCTTCGGCCCAAAGCCTGCGCCGCGCCAAGCGAGCTTTCTTCGGGTAGTCATTCCACCTCGGAATGACGCCTGCGACAACCGGCCCCTTCGGCCGCGCGGATCATGGTCTAAGGTTCTCCGGGCCATGGCTCACCGCGAAAGGAGGCCCCCCATGCGCCATCGAGGATTCCACCCGCTGTACGCCGCGCTGCTGCTGGCCGGCAGCCTGCCGGCCCTGGCCGCGTTGCCCCAGGCGCCCGGCTACGTCGACGACAGCGGCTACCCGGCGGCCGCGAAGCAGCGCATCCTGCCGCCGATGTTCGAGCAGAAGCTGGCCAGCACCCGCTACCTGGCCAGGCCCGACGACCCGCTGATCACCCTGGCCGAATCCAGCGGCTTCCGGCAGACCAGCGACTACCACCAGAGCCGTGACTACCTGAAGAAGCTGGCCGATGCCTCCGGCGGCAGGCTGCTGCTGAGCGAGCTGCCGGAGAAGAGCGCCAGCGGCGAGCCGATGCTGCTGGTGACCGCCTCGACCGAGGCCGACAAATCGCCGGCCGGGCTGAACGGCTCGGGCAAGCCGACGCTCTTCGTCGAGGCCGAGATCCACCCCGGCGAGGCCAACGGCAAGGACGCGATGTTCATGCTGCTGCGCGACATGACCGCCGGGAGCAAGCCACTGGCCGGGCTGCTGGACAAGGTCAACATCCTCTTCATCCCCACCGTGAACGTCGATGGCGACCTGCGCCGCAGCCCCTACGGGCGCATCAACCAGAACGGCCCGGAGGTCACCGGCTGGCGCGTCAATGGCCTGAACCTGAACCTCAACCGCGACTTCACCAAGCTCGACAGCGCGGAAATCCGCAACGTCGCCTGGGTGTTCAACCAGTACGACCTGAGCTTCTTCGCCGACACCCACTCCACCGACGGCGCCATGTACCCCTACGACAGCTCCTACTGCCACAACGGCAACGGCTGGTCGCCGGCATCCAGCCAGTGGATGGACGAGGTCATGCGCGCCCCGGTGTACAAGGAACTGGAAGGAGACGGCCACGTGGTCCACGAGTGCATCAGCCTCAACGACAACCAGGACCCGGCCAAGGGCTACTACCCCTACCGCACGGACCTTGCGCGCTTCTCCAACCAGTACGGCGACATCCGCAACGTGCCCTCGATCCTCATCGAGCAGCACGCGCTGCACCCGTATGAAACCCAGGTGCTGGGCAACTACGTGATGCTCAAGGCGATGTTCCGGGTGATCGGCGACAACGCCGGGTCGCTCAAGGCCGCCATCGCCAAGGACCGCGAGCGCCTGGAGGCGCAGAAGGAGGTGATCCTGACCTGGAAGCCGGGCAAGGAGCAGCACACGCCCTTCGTCGTCGGCGACTACCACTACGAGCAGTCGCCCATCACCGGCGCCAGGACCATTGTCTGGAGCAACAAGCCGAAGACCTTGCAGGTGCCGATCAGCGACAACTCGGTGCCCGACCTGGTGGTCAAGCGGCCGAAGCGGTACGTGGTGCCGGTGCAGTGGCGCGAGGTCATCGCCCGGCTCAAGGCCCACGGCATCCGCATGCAGACCCTGGAGCAGCCGACCGCCATCGAGGTCACCCTGTACCGCATGGACGACATCAAGCTGGCCGGCGGCTTCGAGCCGGACCGCGCCGCGGCCAACGAAATCCCCGGCTACGAGGGGCACCTGCTGGTCAGCGGCACAGGCAAGCCGTTCCAGCGCCTGCAGACCTTCCCGGCCGGCTCGGTGGTGATCGACACCGACCAGCCGCTGGGCGTGCTGGCGATCAACCTGCTGACCGCCGAGAGCCCGGACTCCTTCTGGTCCTGGGGCTTCTTCAACGCCACCCTGGTGTCCGCCGAGGAGCCGGAGGAATACGTGATGGAGCCCATGGCGCGCAAGATGCTCGCCGAGGACCCGCAGCTGAAGGCCGAGTTCGAGAAGAAGCTGAAGGACGACAAGGCCTTCGCCAAGGACCCGCATGCGCGGCTGGAATGGTTCTACCAGCGCACGCCCTTCCATGACGTGAATGCCTACGTCTACCCGGTTGGCACGGTGTTCTGACTGGTTGTAGGAGCGGGCCCTGCCCGCGATTCGCGCGCAGGGCGCGCTCCTACAGGGGAATGGCGTGGGTGGGGCAGCGTAGGAGCGGATCTCATCCGCGAATCGCGCCGGTGGCTTGGGTTATCGCGGACAAGGTCCGCTCCTACGACCGAGCTTCCCTGGAAACGTAGGGCGGATAACCGTTCGCGGTTATCCGCCGCCGGCCGTAACGTCGGTTCCCGGAGACAACGGGCTACGTTTGCTGTTGGCGTAGGACTCGCAGTTGCGTCAGCAGGGTAGGGACCTCGTCGCGGACGATGCTCCACAGCGTATCGTCGTCGATGCCGAGATAGCCGTGGATCAGCCGGTTGCGCGTCGCGACGAGCATGCGCCAGGGGATCTGCGGGTTGGCCTGGCGCGCTTCCGGGGGAACATGCGTCGCGGCTTCGCCGATGATCTCCAGGTTGCGCAGGGTGGCGTCGTAGACCAGCGGGTTATCGACGAAGGCCTGCTGGTCGAGGCCGGCGCAATAGCTCAGGACTTTCTCCGCGCAGGTGATCATGTCGTCGACATAGAAGTGCCAGACGCGCCCGGACGCCTCAGACATTCACCGCCTCCGCCTCGATGAAGGGCCGCAGTTCGGGGCGCAGGGCCTTTTCGGTGACCAGGTCGACGCTGCTGCCCAGCAGGTCCTCCAGGTAGAACTGCACACCGAAGTAGCGTTCCGAGGTGGCGGGGCCGTCGAAGGCCACCAGGATGTCCACATCGCTGTCCGGCCTGGCAGCATCGCGCACGGTGGAGCCGAACAGGGCGAGCCGGACCACGCCGAAGCGCTCGGCCAGCTCGGGCTTGCAGCTTTGCAGCAGGTTCAGGGCGTTGGTGCGCTTCATGGCGTCCTCCGGGGGATACGCCAGAAGGTAGCACAAGCGAAAAGCACAAGGCCCGCATCGCGGGCCTTGTGGATAACGCTTACAGGCTGGCGATCTTCTCGCGCTGCTGGATCAGGTTGGTCACCGCCTGCTCGGCCTCGGCCAGCTTGGCGCGTTCCTTCTCGATCACTTCGGCCGGGGCCTTGGCGACGAAGCCTTCGTTGGCCAGCTTGCCGCCGACACGCTTGACCTCGCCTTCCAGGCGCTGGATTTCCTTGTCCAGGCGCGCCAGTTCCGCGGCCTTGTCGATCAGCCCGGCCATGGGCACCAGCACCTGCAGCTCGCCGACCAGCGCGGTGGCCGACATCGGCGGTTCCTCGCCTTCGTCGAGCACGCGCACCGACTCCAGCTTGGCCAGCTTCATCAGCAGCGGCTCGTTGTCGGCCAGGCGGCGATGGTCCTCGGGGGAGGCGTTGTTCAGCACCAGGTCGATGCGCTTGGCCATGGAGATGTTCATCTCGCCGCGGATCTGGCGGATGCCCAGCATCAGCGCCTTGACCCACTCGATGTCGCCTTCGGCGGCGGCGTCGATCTTCGCTTCGTCGGCCACCGGCCAGGGCTGCAGCATCAGGGTGTCGCCGCTCTTGCCGGCGGAAGCCTTGATGCGCTGCCAGATTTCCTCGGTGATGAACGGCATGAACGGGTGCGCCAGGCGCAGCGCGGTCTCCAGCACGCGCACCAGGGTGCGGCGGGTGCCGCGCTGGCGCTCGATGGGCGCGTTCTCGTCCCACAGCACCGGCTTGACCAGTTCCAGGTACCAGGCGCAGTACTCGTCCCAGATGAACTCATAGAGGGCCTGGGTGGCCAGGTCGAAGCGGAAGGCGTCGAGCTGGCGGGCGACTTCCTGCTCGGTGCGCTGCAGCGCCGAGATGATCCAGCGGTCCACCGCTGACAGCTCGACCGGCTCGCCGTTCACGCCGGTGTCCTGGCCATCGGTGTTCTCGATGACGAAGTTGGCGGCGTTCCACAGCTTGTTGCAGAAGTTGCGGTAGCCCTCGACGCGGCCCATGTCGAACTTGATGTCGCGGCCGGTGGAGGCCAGCGAGCAGAAGGTGAAGCGCAGGGCGTCGGTGCCGTAGCTGGCGATGCCTTCGGGGAATTCGGCGCGGGTCTGCTTGGCGATCTTCTCGGCCAGCTTGGGCTGCATCATGCCGCTGGTGCGTTTCTCCAGCAGGGCGTCGAGGCTGATGCCGTCGACGATGTCCAGCGGGTCGAGCACGTTGCCCTTCGACTTGGACATCTTCTGGCCCTGGCCGTCGCGCACCAGGCCGTGGACGTACACGGTCTTGAACGGGACCTGCGGGGTGCCGTCCTCGTTCTTGATGAGGTGCATGGTCAGCATGATCATGCGCGCCACCCAGAAGAAGATGATGTCGAAGCCGGTCACCAGCACGTCGGTGGGGTGGAAGGTCTTCAGGTACTCGGTCTGTTCCGGCCAGCCGAGGGTGGAGAAGGTCCACAGGCCCGAGCTGAACCAGGTGTCCAGCACGTCCTCGTCCTGGCGCAGCTTGGCGTCACCCAGGTTGTGCTTGGCGCGTACCTCGGCCTCGTTGCGGCCGACGTAGACGTTGCCGGCTTCGTCGTACCAGGCCGGGATGCGGTGGCCCCACCACAGCTGGCGGCTGATGCACCAGTCCTGGATGTCGCGCATCCAGCTGAAGTACATGTTCTCGTACTGCTTGGGCACGAACTGGATGCGGCCGTCTTCCACAGCGGCGATGGCAGGTTCGGCCAGCGGCTTGGTGGAGACGTACCACTGGTCGGTCAGCCAGGGCTCGATGACGGTGCCGGAGCGGTCGCCCTTGGGCACTTTCAGCGCGTGGTCGTCGATTTTCTCCAGCAGGCCGGCGGCTTCGAAGTCGGCGACTATCTGCTTGCGCGCGACGAAGCGGTCGAGGCCGGCGTAGGCGGCCGGCAGGCTGGCGTCCAGCTCGGCGTTGACGCTGCCGTCGAGGTGGAAGACCTGGGCCGTGGCGAGGATCGCCGCGTCCTTGTCGAAGATGTTGATCAGCGGCAGGTCGTGGCGCTTGCCGACTTCGTAGTCGTTGAAGTCGTGGGCCGGGGTGATCTTCACGCAGCCGGTGCCGAACTCGCGGTCGACGTAGTCGTCGGCGATGATCGGGATGCGCCGGCCCACCAGCGGCAGCTCGACGAAGGTGCCGATCAGCGCCTGGTAGCGCTCGTCTTCCGGGTGCACGGCGACCGCGCTGTCACCGAGCATGGTTTCCGGGCGGGTGGTGGCGACGATCAGGTGGTCCTTGCCGTCGGCGGTCTTGTGGCCGTCGGCCAGCGGGTAGCGCAGGTGCCAGAGGTGGCCCTTCTCGTCGTGGTTCTCCACTTCCAGGTCGGAAATGGCGGTGTGGAACTTGGTGTCCCAGTTGACCAGGCGCTTGCCGCGGTAGATCAGGCCGTCGTCGAACAGGCGGACGAAGGCTTCCTTCACCGCGTTGGACAGGCCGTCGTCCATGGTGAAGCGCTCGCGCGACCAGTCCACCGAGGAGCCCAGGCGGCGGATCTGCCGGGTGATGGTGCCGCCGGACTGCTCCTTCCACTCCCAGACCCTGTCCAGGAACTTCTCGCGGCCGAGGTCGTGGCGCGCCACGCCCTGGGCGGCCAGCTGGCGCTCCACCACCATCTGGGTGGCGATGCCGGCGTGGTCGGTGCCCGGCTGCCACAGGGTGTTGCGGCCCTGCATGCGGCGGTAGCGGATCAGCGCGTCCATGATGGCGTTGTTGAAGCCGTGGCCCATGTGCAGGCTGCCGGTGACGTTCGGCGGCGGGATCATGATGGTGTACGGCTCGCCGGAACCCTGCGGGGCGAAGTAGTTGTTCTGCTCCCAGGTGGGGTACCAGTGGGATTCGATGGCGTGGGGCTGGTAGGTCTTGTCCATGAGCGCGGCGGGACCCTGTAGGCGGCTAAACGGAAAACCGTCAAATATAAACAAGCTGCAGGCCACAAGCTACAAGCGGCAAGCAAAAGCCCGCCGGGGCCTCCACGGGACCGTAGGGCGAATAACGCCGCAGGCGTTATCCGCCGTTGTTCCTGGCATCGGTGTTTCCGGCCGGCGGCGGATAACCGCGAAGGGTCATACGCCCTGCGCCGGTCAGGGCTTGCGCTGCGCCAGCAGCCTTTGCAGGCGCGCTTCCAGGCGGCGTTGCAGCTCGGCTTCGATCTGCGGCACGAAGTCGTCGATGACGTCCTGCAGGATCAGCTGCGCGGCGGCGCGCAATTCGCTGTCCAGGCGGGCTTGCTCGCGGCTGGGCGCGGGCAGGTCGTCGTCGGCCTGTTCCTCGGCCGGGGCTGGCCGTGGCGAGGCCTGCACCACGTCGGAGAGCAGCGGGATGTTGTCCGGCTCGAAGGATTCGGTGAGCAGGGGCGGTTCGCCATCCGGCTCGCCGAGCAGGCCGTGGATCGACTCCAGGTCGTCGAGCAGGTGGTCGGGGTCTTTCGGGGGCTTGCGGCTGTCCATTTTTCCGTAAAGCGTCAGAGGCGCGGCAGGCGATGGTCCTGCAAAGGATAGCCCTGCTCGCGGTAGTAGCGGAAATTCTCCCGCGCCGCCTGGCGGATGGCCGGTTCCTCCACCACCAGTTCGGCGATGCGCGAGAACTCGCCGGCGAAGGCCGGCACCGCCAGCGTCAGGTTGACCAGCAGGTCGCGGCGGCCCGCCGGGGGCTCGCCCAGGCCCAGGGTGACCGGGGCCTGGGCGTCTTCCTCGGCGGCGTTGTGCGGCACGAAGGCTTCCTTGCGGAAGCTCCACAGGCGCGCGTCCAGGGCCTCGCGCTGGGTTTCGTCGGCGCACAGCAGGTACACCCGCATGCCCTGCCGCCAGGCCTTGTCGGCCAGGCGGCAGGCGATGGTCAGGCGCGCGTCGGGATCGGCGCTGGGGATGACGTAGAAGTCGACCCGCGTCATGCCGGCGATCCCATCGAACGATTGCGCTTTGCCATTACTTCACGCGGTCCAGCAGGTACTGGGTGAGCAGCGGCACCGGGCGGCCGGTGGCGCCCTTGTCCTTGCCGCCGCTGATCCAGGCGGTGCCGGCGATGTCCAGGTGCGCCCAGTGGTACTTCTTGGCGAAGCGCGAGAGGAAGCAGCCGGCGGTGATGGTGCCGGCCTTCGGCCCGCCGATGTTGGCGATGTCGGCGAAGGGGCTGTCCAGCTGCTCCTGGTACTCGTCGAACAGCGGCAGCTGCCAGGCGCGGTCGTCGGCCTGCTCGCCGGCCTTGAGCAACTGGCGGATCAGCGTGTCGTTGTTGCCCATCAGGCCCGAGGTGTTGGCGCCCAGGGCGACGATGCAGGCGCCGGTGAGGGTGGCGATGTCCACCACCGACTGCGGCTTGAAGCGCTCGGCGTAGGTCAGGGTGTCGCACAGCACCAGGCGGCCTTCGGCGTCGGTGTTGAGGATCTCGACGGTCTGCCCGCTCATGGTGGTGACGATGTCGCCGGGGCGGGTGGCGCCGCCGCTGGGCATGTTCTCGGCGCAGGCCATCAGGCCCACCAGGTTGATCGGCAGCTGCAGTTCGAGCACCGCGCGGAAGGTGCCGAAGACGCTGGCGGCGCCGCACATGTCGAACTTCATCTCGTCCATGCCCAGGCCGGGCTTGAGGCTGATGCCGCCGGTGTCGAAGGTGATGCCCTTGCCGACCAGCACGTGCGGCGCCTCGTCCTTCTTGCCGCCGTTGTAGTGCAGCACGATCAGCCGCGGCGGCTGGTCGCTGCCCTGGGCCACGGCGAGGAACGAGCCCATGCCCAGGTCGCGCAGTTTCTTCTCGTCGAGAATCTCGACCTTCAGGCCCTTGTGCTCCTTGGCCAGGGTCTTCGCCTGCTCGGCGAGGAAGCTGGGATGGCAGACGTTCGGCGGCAGGTTGCCGAGGTCGCGGGTCAGGGCCATGCCGTTGGCGATGGCCCGGGCCTCCCTGGCGCCCTGCTCGACGGCGGGGGCGTCGGCCTTGTCGGCCAGCAGGGTGAGCTTCTTCAGCTTGGGCGCTTCGGCCTTCTGGCTCTTGTAGCGGTCGAACACGTACAGGCCATCGGCCAGCGTCTCCACCAGCAGGCGCGCCTTGCCATGGGCGTTGCGGCCCTTGACCGCCAGGTCGCCCAGGGCCAGCACGGCGTCGCCGCCGCCCAGGTTCTTCAGGCTGGCCAGCACCGAGGAAACCAGTTTGCGGTATTGGCGGTCGGAGAGTTCGCGCTCCTTGCCCGCGCCCACCAGCAGCACGCGTTCGGCCTTAAGGTTGGGCAAAGCTTGCAGGAGTAAGGTCTGGCCGACCTTGCCGGCCAGGTCGCCGCGCTTGAGCAGGGCGGCGATGGCGCCGCCGCTGGCGGCGTCCACGGCCTGGGCCGCGGTGCCGAGCTTGCGGCCTTCGCCGACGGCGAGCACCAGGGTGGCGGTCTTCAGGGTTTGCGGACTGACGCTTTTTACAAGGAATTCCATGGCAAGGTGTCCCCGGGACGAAGGGTCGAAGTGGCGGGTGGTCGGCGACCCGGCTTGGCTTCTGCGCAGTGACAGGCCCGGCGAATCGCAGGATAATGCCGCGTATTTTTCACCGGCCCCGTGCTATACGGGCCGGCAGTGCCTCACGGCGGCTAGTTTGAGCGTAGCCGCCCGAGCGTGACAACCCTGGAGTGCCCGGTTTGATTGTCTTCCGTTACCTGTCCCGTGAAGTGCTGATCACCATGAGCGCGGTGAGCGCCGTGCTGCTGGTGATCATCATGAGCGGCCGCTTCATCAAGTACCTGGCGCAGGCCGCCCAGGGCATGCTGGATCCCGGCTCGCTGTTCATGATCATGGGCGTGCGCCTGCCTGGCTTCCTCCAGCTGATCCTGCCCCTGGGCCTGTTCCTCGGCATCCTGCTGGCCTATGGCCGGCTGTACCTGGAAAGCGAGATGACCGTGCTCACCGCCACCGGCATGAGCCAGCAGCGCCTGCTGGCCTACAGCATGGCGCCGGCGGCGCTGGTGGCGCTGCTGGTGGCCTGGCTGAGCCTGTCGCTGGCGCCCCAGGGCATCGCCCAGATGCAGCTGATCCTGAACAAGCAGGACGCCATGACCGAGTTCGACACCCTGGCGCCGGGCCGCTTCCAGTCGATGCGCGACGGCTCGCGGGTGACCTACACCGAGCAGCTGACCAACGACCGCACCCAGCTCGGCGGCATCTTCATCTCCGACAAGAACCCGCCGCGCAACGGCCAGGACCGCGGCCTCTCGGTGCTGGTGGCGAGCACCGGCGAACAGCAGATCCACCCCGACGGCAGCCGCTACCTGATCCTCAAGGACGGCTACCGCTACGACGGCACCCCGGGCCAGGCCGACTACCGCGCCATCAAGTACGACACCTACGGCGTGCTGCTGCCCAAGCCGGAGGTGAGCAGCGAGATCGACGACCGCGACGCCATCCCCACCAGCGACCTGTTCGCCAGCAAGGAGCCGCGCATGCGCTCGGAGCTGCAGTGGCGCTTCTCCATCCCGCTGCTGGTGTTCATCGTCACCCTGCTGGCGGTGCCGCTGTCCAGGGTCAACCCGCGCCAGGGCCGCTTCCTCAAGCTGCTGCCGGCGGTGCTGCTGTACATGGCCTACCTGGCCCTGCTGATCGCCGCCCGCGGCATGCTCGACAAGGGCAAGATCCCCATGGCCCTGGGGCTGTGGTGGGTCCACGCGATCTTCCTGGCCATCGGCCTGCTGCTGGCCTTCTGGGAACCGCTGAGTCTGAAATGGGCGGCCTCGCGCGCACGCTCCGTGAAGGAGCATAAGCATGCGTAAGCTCGACCGCTACATCGGCATTACCATTTTCGTCGCCATCCTCGCCGTGCTGGGGGTGATCCTCGGCCTGGCCCTGCTGTTCGCCTTCATCGACCAGCTCGGCGCCCTGGACGAGAACTACACCCTGGGCGTGGCCCTGAAATACGTGCTGCTCACCGCCCCCAGCCGCGCCTACGACATGCTGCCGATGGCCGCGCTGATCGGCTGCCTGGTGGGCCTGGGCACCCTGGCCAGCAACAGCGAGCTGACCATCATGCGCGCCGCCGGGGTGTCGCTGCAGCGCATCGTCTGGGCGGTGATGAAGCCCATGCTGGTGCTGATGTTCGCCGGCATCCTGGTGGGCGAGTACGTGGTGCCCTACACCGAGACCCAGGCCCAGAGCGACCGTGCGCTGGCGCAGAGCAGCGGCGGCGCGGTCAGTTCGCGCAACGGCTTGTGGCACCGCCAGGGGCAGGAATTCATCCACATCAACGTGGTGCAGGCCGACGGCACCCTGCTGGGCGTGACCCGCTACGACTTCGCCGAAGGCCACGTGCTCAAGAGTTCCAGCTTCGCCAAGCGCGCGGTGTTCCGCGACGGCCAGTGGACGCTGGAAGAGGTGACCACCACCCTGCTGCACCCGCAGGAGAAGCGCAGCGAGCTGGTCAGCTCGCCTGCGGAAGCCTGGAACATCCAGCTCAGCCCGCAGCTGCTCAGCACCGTGGTGATGGAGCCCGAGGCCCTGTCCATCAGCGGCCTGTGGGAGTACATCCACTACCTCAAGGACCAGGGCCTGAGCACCAACCGCTACTGGCTGGCGTTCTGGACCAAGGTGCTGCAGCCGGCGGTGACCGCGGCCCTGGTGCTGATGGCCATTTCCTTCATCTTCGGCCCGCTGCGCAGCGTGACCCTCGGCCAGCGGGTGTTCACCGGCGTGCTGGTGGGCTTCACCTTCCGCATCGCCCAGGACCTGCTGGGCCCGTCGAGCCAGGTGTTCAACTTCCCGCCGCTGCTGGCGGTGCTGCTGCCGGCGGCGATCTGCGCGCTGCTGGGGGCCTGGTTGCTCAAGCGGGCGGGGTGATATCCCGGGGCTGGCCGGGCCGGTGATTCGGCGCGGCCAATTGCGGACGGAAGCCGCTCCTACAGATTCAGGAGAGGCACCGGCGTAGGATGGGTTGAGCGAAGCGATACCCATCGCCACGGCCGCATGGGTTTCACAGGTGTTCTGCCGGGAGACATGGGTAACAGGTGTCGGGAGACATAGGTAACGCATTTAGGATCACGGAATTGCCGTATC